>JAQGMN010000213.1 GCA_028292345.1 Polaromonas sp.
TCATCTGCAAGATTTGCTGCCGAGTCTGCAAGCGCTGGCTCAGGGCGGCACGGCGGTCGGCACCGGGATCAACGCACATCCGGAATTCGCTGCACGTTTCAGCCGCCAGTTGAGCCAGCTCACTGACGTGCAATTCACTCAAGGCAGGGATCTGTTCGCCCTGATTGGTTCTCAGGACACCGCCGTCGCGGTCTCTGGGCAACTCAAGGCGACTGCCGTATCGCTGATGAAAATCGCCAACGACCTGCGCTGGATGAACTCCGGTCCGCTCGCCGGTCTCGGTGAAATCGAACTCGAAGCGCTGCAACCGGGCTCGTCGATCATGCCGGGCAAGGTCAATCCAACGCAGAGCGAGGCGCTGACCATGCTCGCCGCGCAGGTCTTCGGCAACGACGTGGCGATCAACTTCGGCGGCGCGTCGGGCAATTTCGAGCTGAACGTGTTCCGGCCGATGGTGGCCTACAACTTCCTGCAAAGCGTGCGGCTGCTGGCCGATGGCATGGTGAGCTTCAATGACCACTGCGCCGTCGGCATCGAACCGAACCGCGAGCGCATCGCCGAACTGGTGGGGCGCTCGCTGATGCTGGTGACGGCGCTGAATCCGCACATCGGTTACGACAAGGCGGCCTTCATCGCCAAGAAGGCGCACAAGGAAGGCAGCAGCCTGCGCGAGGCCGCCGTGGCGTCGGGCCATGTGACGGCCGAGCAGTTCGACGCCTGGGTGGTGCCGCAGGACATGGTATGAAAAAAGCGCTACCGCTATTGTTTCAATAGCTGGTAGCGCCCGTGCAGCTTGCGCAAGAGGCTGATTCGATGCTTATTTGGCGGCTGCCATGGCCTGCGCGACCCAGCCGTCGAAGGTTTTCTGGTGCGCCTTGATCCAGCCGTCGGTGTGGCGGGCCACGTCCTGCTGCTTGTTCTCGCCGGCGTTCATGCGCTGGTTCTGGCTGTTGATGTCGCCAATCGGCAGCGCCATGACTTCGAACAGCTTGGCCGCAGCCGGGTTTTTCTCGGCGAAAGCCTTGTTGGCCATGATGTGCTGGTTGTTCAGCGTGAACCCGTAGTTCTTGCCGCTGGGCAGTTTCGTGTCCAGCTTGGCCTGCTCGCCGGGCAGCGATGAGAACGGCACTTCCAGCCAGACCACTTCCTGGCCGGGGCGCAGCACGCCGCTGACCCAGTTGGGCGTCCAGGTGTAGTACAGGATGGGCTTGTTCTGCTTGAATCGCGTCAGGGTGTCGGCCATCAGCGCCGAGTAGCTGCCCTGCGAATGCGTCACGGTGCCGCGCAGCTTGTAGGCGGTGAGCTGGTGCTCGATCACGCCTTCGCAGCCCCAGCCGGGGTTGCAGCCGGTCAGGTCGGCCTTGCCGTCGCCGTTGGTGTCGAACAACTTGGCCAGCTTGGGGTCCTGGAGCTGGTCGACGCGGGTGATCTTGTGCTGGTCGGCGGTTTTCTTGTCGATCAGGTAGCCCTGCGCCGCGTTGGCCGAATAGGTGCCGCTGCGGACCAGCTTGGCGTCGCCACCGGCATTCTTGTAGAAATCGGCATGCAGCGGATTCCAGTGGTTCGCCAGGAAAGTGGCGTCGCCGTTGGCAATCGCGATATGCGCCGTGGCCGGCTCGACTTCCTTGATCGGATGCACGTCGTAGCCGAGCTTTTCCAGCGCGCGGCTGACCAGCAGCGTCTGGAAGGTTTCCTCGGCAATGGCGCTTTGCAGCGGCTGCACCTTGACGCCCTTGCCGGGCAGGTCGGCGGCCTGGGCAGTGAGCGTCAAGGCCAGCAGGCTGCCAGCGACCAGGGTGCGGGTGAAATGATTGCGGTGACTCGTCATTCGGTGAATTCCTTCGTGGGGGAGTAAAAAAAACAGTGCGGCGGGCGGGTGGCCCTTACTGCGCAAGGGAGGAGGACAGCTGGGATGGGCTTGCTGCCGGCGAAAGCGATGCGAGACCGGCGGGCGCCGTGCGCTGGCGCTGCACCAGCCGCCACACCAGGCCGGCCGGGCCGGTCTGCCACCAGTGGCGAACGCCCCGGCTGGGCTGGCCCATCGACTGCGTGATGCGGTCCAGCGTGATGGCCAGCAGCACGATGCCCAGGCCGCCAACGGTGGCCAGGCCCATGTCGAGCCGGCCAATGCCGCGCAGCACCATCTGGCCCAGGCCGCCCACGGCGATCATCGAGGCGATGACCACCATCGACAGCGACAGCATCAGCGTCTGGTTGATGCCGGCCATGATGGATGGCATGGCCAGCGGCAGCTGCACCTTGGTCAGCAGCTGCAGCGGCGAGGCGCCGTAGGCGCGGGCCGCCTCGATCAGGTCGGGCCGGACCTGGCGGATGCCCAGGTTGGTCATGCGGATCAGCGGCGGCAGCGCGAAGATGATGGTCACGATCACGCCGGGCACGTTGCCGATGCCGAACAGCATCACCACCGGCACCAGGTAGACAAAGGCCGGCGTGGTCTGCATGGCGTCGAGCAGCGGGCGGGTGAAGCGCTGCAGGCGGTCGCTGCTGGCCAGCAGGATGCCCATCGGCAGGCCGACGACCAGGCAAAACGCCAGCGAGGTCAGCACCAGCGACAGCGTCACCATGGCTTCGGGCCAGATGCCGAGCATCGCCACCAGCAGCAGCGACACGGCCGCGCCAATGGCCACGGCGCGGCCGGCGAACTGCCAGGCCAGCAGGGCGATCAGGCCGATCATCGCCAGCGCCGGCATGCTTTGCAGCACACCCTCAACGCTGCCGAGGGTGTTGTCGATGGGCACGCGCACGGTCTGGAAAAACGGCCTGAAGTTCAGCACCACCCAGTCGAGCGACTGGTTGATCCAGTTTTCGACCGGCAGCGAGCCATCCCAGAGCTGCCGGACCTGGAAGCCGGTCACGGCGTCGGCGGTATCAAGCGCGCCGGCGGGCGCGTCCAGCCAGTCGCTGCCGCTGGGGGCCGCTTCCATCGCGTTGTCCGCGCCAGCCGGCGGTACCGAGCCCCAGGCGTCGGCGGACGAGCCGGACAGCGGGGGGGCTGGCGAGCCGGCCTCTGCCGCCTGCACCGGCATGCCCCAGGCGTCCACCTGGGAAGCGGCCGGCGGCGCCATGTCTTGCGCCGTAGGCGCCAGGGTTTCTTGGATTGGATTCATGAACTTACTTTCTTCAGGAGGCATGCGCGGGCACGGGCGGGGTGTCCCGGTCAAGGAATTTCAGGAGCGTGGTCTTGCTGATGACGCCCTGCAGGCGCCCGTCGTCGGCAACGACCGGCACGGAGTAGGGGGTTTTGGCAATCTGGCCGAACAGGCCGCTGACCGGCTCGCCGGCCGCGATCGGCTGCACATCGGGCAGGTACGCCGGCGCCAGGCCCAGCGGACCGACATGGCCGTCGAGCACCGAACGCAGCGATTCGGCCGACACCACGCCGAGGTAGCGCTGCGAAGGGCTGACCACATAGGCATAGTCGCGGTCCTGGTCTTCGAGCAGCTTCAGCGCCGCGCGCGAGCCCTTGCCCGGCTGCTCCGACACCACGACCAGGCTCTTGCGGGCAATGTCGCCGGCCTTGAACACGGCCGAGGCATCGACGCCGCGAACGAAGCTGCGCACATAGTCGTCGGCCGGGTTGCGCAGGATCTCCTCCGGCGTGCCGACCTGCACCACCTGGCCGTCCTTCATGATGGCGATGCGGTCGCCGATGCGCATGGCCTCGTCCAGGTCGTGCGAGATGAAGACGATGGTGCGCCGCCTGACCTGCTGCAGGCGCAGCAGCTCGGACTGCATCTCGGTGCGAATGATCGGGTCGAGCGCGGAAAAAGCCTCGTCCATCAGCAGGATCGACGGGTCGGAGGCGAGGGCGCGGGCCAGCCCCACGCGCTGCTGCATGCCGCCCGACAGCTCGTCCGGATAACTCTCGCCCCAGCCGTTCAGGCCGACCTGTTCCAGCGCCTGCCCGGCCAGTTCGCGCCGCTCGTCGCGGCCCACGCCGGCCAGTTCCAGTCCGAGCGCGGTGTTGTCGATCACGGTCATGTGCGGCATCAGCGCGAACGACTGGAACACCATGCTGATGTCCTTGCGCCGAAGCGCGCGCAAGGCCTTGTCGGACAGCGCGTTGATGTCGGTGCCGTCCACCAGGATGCGGCCGGCGGTCGGCTCGATCAGCAGGTTCAGCATGCGCACCAGCGTGGACTTGCCCGAGCCCGACAAGCCCATGACGACGAAGATTTCGCCGGCCTCGATGGTCAGGCTGGCGTTGAACACGCCGATGGAGCAGCCCGTGCGGGCCAGGATGTCCTGCTTGGGGCAGCCCTGGCGGACCAGTTCAAGCGCGGCTTGCGGCTCGTCGCCGAATACCTTGAATACCTGGTCGATGATGATTTGTTTGGCCATGCGGCGGGGTCTTTGCGGATTGGAAGATAAAAAAGCCTTGATCCATGCGGCAGCCAGGCGGGGGGATTCAAAAAATCCCGATGCGGCTGCCGGACCGGGTGCAAGGGCACGCCGGCCGGCGCGGAAAAAGGGCGGACAGATGGACTATCTGCTGACGGCAACCCGACAAGGCCATGCAGATGCCGTGGGGCGCTTCAACAAAAGAGGTCTGGGCAGAGGACTCTTGAATTGCGCAGGCGGCATGCGGTGCATGGCGCCAGAAAATCGGTGCCGGCGATGCAGCCGGCATGGCGTTTTACCGCCGTTGGTAAGTGATTAACTCTGTTGCGGGTTATAAAACAAGGTCGAATTATAGCCATTAGCTATTTTATTCATCCGAATAAGGGCTTTGGCCTGTCGGCCATGGCTTGAAGCAGCGCTGCGCAAGTGAGCAGGAGTGGCGTTTGGGCAAGGCGTACCAGGCTGTCCCCCAGCATGAGTTGCGGGCGGATCGGAAAGTGCCGAACGGGTTGCACGGTGGGCAGAAATCCCCTGGGCCGGCGCGGGATGACCAGGCCGGTTCAGCGCGGCCGGGATCAGGTGAAAGGGCGCCAGCGTCTGCTGCGGCAGCGACGCGCCGATCAGGATCGGCACTTCCTTTCAGTGGGGATTCTGGTTCGACGACATCATGCGGTCGGTTGCGGCAATCGCCAGGGCGCTGAGGAGGAAGGTGATGTGGATCACCGTTTGCGCGATCAGTACCCGGTCGGTGTAGTTGTCGGCATTGATGAAGGTCTTGAGCAGGTGGATCGAGCTGATGCCGATGATGGCCGTGGCCAGCTTGACCTTGAGCACCGAGGCATTCACATGGCTCAGCCATTCCGGCTGGTCGCGGTGGCCTTCGAGGTCCAGGCGGCTGACAAAGGTTTCATACCCCCCGACGATGACCATGATCAGCAGGTTGGAAATCATGACCACGTCAATCAGCGCCAGCACGACCAGCATGATGACGGTTTCGTTCAGCGTGGTCACCGGCGCGCCGGTCTTGTAGCCAATGCTGGTGATCAGCGCCTGCAAGGCCGTCTGGCTGCCAAAGGCCGCCTCGATCAGGTGCAGCAACTCCACCAGAAAGTGAAAGACATAGACGCCCTGGGCCGCGATCAGCCCCAAATACAGCGGCACCTGCAGCCAGCGGCTGGCGAAGATCAGATTGGGCAAAGGGCGCAGCGGCGTGAGTTTTGGGGGAGTGGGTAGGGACATGGGGCAAACCGTTAAGAGGGGCTGGGAATTGTAGGATGCGCCGAGCGCCTGCCGGATCACAAGGATTAAGCTGGAAGCACGTCAGTGGCGTGTAAGTGCGAAGGCCGAAAGTACGCTCGATTCAATGACCCAAGGAGACATGATTAATGAGCACCCCTGACAATTCCATCCAGTCCACATTGGTTGAAAACCGCGTGTTTCCGCCCAGCGCTGCCACCGTGCAGTCGGCCCGCATTTCCGGCATGGAGGGCTACAACGCCCTGTGCGCCGAAGCCGAAAGCGATTTCGAAGGTTTCTGGGCCCGGCTGGCGCGTGAAAACCTGAGCTGGAAAAAGCCCTTCACCCAGGTGCTGGATGAATCCAATGCCCCGTTCTACCAGTGGTTTGCCGACGGCGAGCTGAATGCCTCGTACAACTGCCTGGACCGCCACCTGGGCACGCCGACCGAAGGCAAGAAAGCCATCATTTTCGAGAGCGACGACGGCAAGGTCACCAACGTCACCTACAAGGAACTGCACGCCAGGGTCAGCCAGTTCGCCAGTGCGCTCAAGGAAATGGGCGTGCAAAAGGGCGACCGCGTCGTCATCTACATGCCGATGACGGTCGAGGGCATCGTCGCCATGCAGGCCTGCGCCCGCATCGGCGCCACGCACTCGGTGGTGTTCGGCGGCTTCTCGGCCAAGAGCCTGCAGGAACGCATCCAGGACGCCGGCGCCGTGGCGGTCATCACCGCCAACTACCAGTTGCGCGGCGGCAAGGAACTCCCGCTCAAGGCCATCGTCGACGAAGGCATCGCCATGGGCGGCTGCGAGTCGATCAGGAACGTGGTCGTCTACCAGCGCACCCCGACCGCCTGCAACATGGTCGAAGGCCGCGACAGCCTCATGCACGAGGTCACCGCCAGGGCCAACCCGGTGTGCGAGCCCGAGTTCGTCGGCGCCGAGCATCCGCTGTTCGTGCTCTACACCTCCGGCTCGACCGGCAAGCCCAAGGGCGTGCAGCACAGCACCGGCGGCTACCTGCTGTGGGCCAAGCTGACGATGGACTGGACGTTCGACCTGCAGCCGTCCGACGTGTTCTGGTGCACCGCCGACATCGGCTGGATCACCGGCCACACCTACATCACCTATGGCCCGCTGGCGGCCGGCGCCACGCAGGTGGTGTTCGAAGGCATCCCGACCTATCCGAACGCCGGCCGCTTCTGGCAGATGATCGAAAAGCACAAGGTTTCGATCTTCTACACCGCGCCCACCGCCATCCGCTCGCTGATCAAGGCCGCAGACGCCGACGCCGCCGTGCATCCGGACCGCTCGGATTTGAGCAGCCTGCGCATCCTGGGCTCGGTCGGCGAGCCGATCAACCCCGAGGCCTGGATGTGGTACTACAAGAACATCGGCCACGAGCGCTGCCCGGTGGTCGACACCTTCTGGCAGACCGAGACCGGCGGCCACATGATCACGCCGCTGCCCGGCGCCACGCCGCTGGTGCCCGGCAGCTGCACGCTGCCATTGCCCGGCATCATGGCCGCCATCGTCGACGAGACCGGCAACGACGTGCCCAACGGTTCGGGCGGCATGCTGGTCGTCAAGCGCCCCTGGCCGTCGATGATCCGCACCATCTGGAACGATCCCGAGCGTTTCAAGAAGAGCTATTTCCCCGAGGAAATGGGCGGCACGATTTACCTGGCCGGCGACGGCGCGGTGCGCAACATCGACAACGGCTACTTCCGCATCACCGGCCGCATCGACGATGTGCTGAACGTGTCGGGCCACCGCATGGGCACGATGGAAATCGAGTCCGCGCTGGTGGCGCATCCGCTGGTGGCCGAGGCCGCCGTGGTGGGTCGTCCGGACGACCTGACCGGCGAGGCCATCGTGGCCTTCGTGGTGCTCAAGCGTTCACGCCCCGAAGGCGAAGAAGGCAAGGCGATTGCCAAGGAATTGCGCGACTGGGTCGGCAAGGAAATCGGCCCGATTGCCAAGCCCAAGGACATCCGCTTTGGCGACAACCTGCCCAAGACGCGCAGCGGCAAGATCATGCGCCGGCTGCTGCGCGGCGTGGCCAAGGGCGAAGCGGTCACGCAGGACACCTCGACGCTGGAGAACCCGGCGATCCTGGAGCAGTTGTCGCAAAACCTGTAAGCGTTTTAAACGCCAGGCCAGCCATTGAAAAAGCCCGTCGATCGACGGGCTTTTTTTTCTTGCCCAACCTGGACCCAGGTGGCTTCTGCGGCTGCGCCGTCTTATTTTTGCGCCAGGATCCAGGCAACCAGTTGCTTGGCCTCTGCTGGCGTGACCTGCGCATTGGCCGGCATCGGCACAGGACCCCAGACACCGGCCCCGCCCTTGAGAACCTTGGCCTCCAGTTTGCCCACCGCGTCTGCCTGACCTGAATACTTGGCTGCCACGTCCTTGTAGGAAGGCCCGACCAGTTTTTTGTCAACGGCGTGGCAGGCCATGCAGTTTTTGGCCGTTGCCAGTTGCAGGTCGGCCATGGCCGGAGCGCAGACTGTCCAGGTTGCCACCACGGAAGCGATCGTCAAAAGCGTGCGTTTCAGTTTCATGGGTTCCTCATTCGTAAGGGTGATGGATTCGGTTACAGTGATTCAACGCGATTGTAGGGGTGGGCGTTGACCATGAACCACCGCCCAAATCCGGAGGTGGCCTGCTCGATTTCAGGAGTTCAGCATGTATTTGTTATTGATCGGTGTTTTGGGCCTGGCCCTGAAATACCTGGAAATCGACCCGGTGGCCGGCTGGAACTGGTGGCTGGTTTTGTCGCCGTTTGCGCTGGCTGTCGCCTGGTGGGCCTGGGCTGACGCCTCCGGCTACACCAAGCGCAAGGAAATTGAAAAGATGGATGACCGCAAGCAAAAGCGCATCGACAAGCAGCGCGCGGCCATGGGCCTGACATCCAAAAAGCGGCCTTGACATCGTCGATTGCTGCTTTCGACATGCCTGCCTTCAGGAAGGTAAAAAGCCCGTGAAGTTTGTAACTCACGGGCTTTTATTCAGGCGCGTTTCAGCGGTCGGGCATCAATAGTCGTCTAGCACCGCACCCTTGCTGGCGCTTGAGGCATTGAAGGCGAACTTGGCCTGCACGCCGCGCGTGTAGCGCGGAGCCGGGGCCGTCCATCCGACCTTGCGGCTTTCAAGTTCGGCATCGCTGATGTTGAGTTGCAGTAACAGCTGATTGGCATCGATGGTGATCGAGTCGCCTTCGCGGATGAAGGCGATGTTCCCGCCGGCCGCCGCTTCCGGAGCGACATGGCCGACCACCATGCCCCAGGTGCCGCCCGAGAACCGTCCGTCGGTGATCAGGCCGACGCTTTCGCCCAGGCCGGCGCCGATCAGCGCGCCAGTGGGCGCCAGCATTTCCGGCATGCCGGGGCCGCCTTTGGGGCCGAGGTAACGCAGCACCATCACGTCGCCGGCGACGATCTTGCCGTCCAGAATCGCCTTGAGGCCGGACTGCTCATCGTCGAATACCCGGGCCGGGCCGGTCATGACGGGATTTTTCAGGCCGGTGATCTTGGCCACGCAGCCTTCAGGCGACAGGTTGCCTTTCAGGATGGCCAGGTGGCCGTGGGCATACATCGGCTTGTTTATAGGTCGTATCACGTCCTGGCCGGCTCGCGGTGCATCGGGCACGTCGGCCAGCACTTCGGCAATCGTCTGGCCCGAAATGGTGATGCAGTCGCCGTGCAGCAGGCCGGCGACCAGCAGCATTTTCATGACCTGCGGAATGCCGCCGGCCTGGTGCAGGTCCACCGCCAGGTAGTCGCCCGAAGGTTTCAGGTTGCACAGCACCGGGGTTTTCTGGCGCACCCGCTCGAAGTCGTCAATCGTCCATTCGACGCCGGCCGCATGGGCAATGGCCAGAAAATGCAGCACGGCATTGGTCGAGCCGCCAGTGGCCATGATGACGGCCACGGCGTTTTCAATGGATTTGCGGGTCACGATGTCGCGAGGCTTGATGTCTTTTTTCACTGCCTCGATCAGCACCTTGGCCGACTCCTTCGCCGAATTCAGCTTTTCGTCATGCGGATTGGCCATGGTGCTGGAATAGGGCAGCGAAATGCCCAGCGCCTCGAAAGCGCTGGACATGGTGTTGGCGGTGTACATGCCGCCGCAGCTGCCGGTGCCGGGAATGGCGCGGCGCTCGATCTGCAAGAGGTCTTCATCGGTCATGCGGCCGGCGGCGTTTTCGCCCACGGCTTCGAAGACGCTGACGATGTTCAGGTCCTTGCCCTTGAAATGGCCGGGCAGGATGGTGCCGCCATAGACATAGATGGCCGGCACGTTGGCGCGCAGCATGCCCATCAGGCCGCCGGGCATGTTCTTGTCGCAGCCGCCGACGACCAGCACGCCGTCCATCCACTGGCCCTGCACGCAGGTCTCGATGCAGTCGGAAATGACTTCGCGGCTGACCAGCGAATACTTCATGCCTTCGGTGCCCATGGCCATGCCGTCGGAAATCGTCGGCGTGCCGAACACCTGCGCATTGCCGCCGGCTTCCTCGATGGCTGCAATGGCCGCATCGGCCAGCTTTTGCAGGCCGCTGTTGCATGGCGTGATGGTGCTGTGGCCGTTGGCCACGCCGATCATCGGCTTCTTGAAATCGCTTTCCTCGTAGCCCATGGCGTAGTACATCGAGCGGTTGGGTGCGCGCGACTTGCCTTCGGTGATGTTGGCCGAACGGCGGTTGATGGCGATGACTTTGGTTTCCATGGGCTTGGCCTTGAGGGGTTCAAAAAAGTGACGTAAGGAGCGATTATCTGCCGCGCCGCGTCCTGTCTTCGCCATACGACGCGATCTTTGCGATGTACCACGCCGTCGGTCAGTTGCCGACGGTGGCGCAGGCGGCCGTTCAGATGCAAACCATTGTCAATCCCGTGTCGGCAGGCATCGGCATGGCCTGGGTGCCTTGACCGCGTGCGTCAATGCCAGCGGCCGGGCGTGGGGTATCGGGAACTCTCGGCTGGCAAGGGCCAGGCCTTCCCGGGCTGTGAAACCCACCCGGTGCGGCCTGCCGGGGCGCCCAGTCCTGCGCTGTTGCGCTTCATGGCGTTTGCACCGCGCTGACAGCGTTTGCGGATCAGCACCAAGAACATTTCATGCTGTCGCCAGCCGTAAACTGATGTTTGCAAGGAACCTGAAGGAAAAAAAGCGTAGGGTAAGGGGCTATCGGGTTTTGAAGTTACATTTGTAACTCAATACCAGGTTGTGTCCCCGCCTTGAAAGGCCTCAAGCAATGACGAAAGCTTTCCTTCGGGTCAGGGTGACGACATGACCAAGCCGGGCCTGCCAACGGACAAGACCTTGCGCGGCCCGGGCACCGCAGGCATTCCCACACACTTGCCTGGTAAATCATTGCCGGCCTTCATCAACAAACGGCTCATGGTCAAAGTTCTGCTGGTGTTTGTGCTCGGCTGTCTGGCGGGCATGGGCTGGCTGGCATATCGAAACTTGCAGGCCGCGACCGATTCCGAACGCAGGGAAGCGCATACCCGCGTGGTGATCCAGGAACTCGGTGAACTGCTGTCCAGCCTCAAGGACGCGGAGACCGGTCAGCGAGGTTTCATCATCACGGGCGACCCTGACTACCTGGCGCCCTACCAGGAGGGCCTGAGAACCTTCCCGGTCCACCTGGCGGAATTGCGCCGCCTGACAGCAGCCAATCCCGAGGAGCAGCAGCGACTCGCCGCGATCATTCCCTTGGCCGAAGCGAAATTCGCCGATATGAAAGCACTCATTGCGCTTCGCGAGGCCAAGGGACGCCAGGTAGCCAGCGACTCGCTCATGATGGAAACAGACAGGCACACCATGGACCAGATTCGCCAGCAGGTGGCCCAAGCGCAGGCGCTGGAAACGCAGCTTCTGAGAGACCGCGTCATCAACAGCCAGTCTGACAGCCGCAAGTCGGTTCAATCGCTTTTGCTGACCAGCGCGCTGGGCAGTTTCGCACTGCTGCTGCTGCTGGCCTGCCTTCAGTGGGAACAGGCGAGCCGGCGCCGTGCCGAGGTGGCGCGGGATGCCAGCGAGGAGCGCTATAGCCGGTTGTTCACTTCGATGGACGAAGGGTTTTGCATCATCGAACTGATCTTTGATACAGACGGGCAACCGGTGGACTACCGCTGTCTGGAAGCTAATCCGGCGTTTGAACTGCATACCGGCATCTCCTGCGCGGCAGGAAGACGGATCAGTGAAATCGCCCCGGGTGAGGCGCCAGACGGCATCGAGATGTACGCCCAGATATTGCGGACAGGCGAGGCGGTTCGCTTTGTAAATCATTCGAAAGCGGTGAACCGCTGCCTGGAAGGCTTTGCCTGCCGGATTGGCGGGCCGGAAAGCGCAATGATCGCGGTCCTCTTGCGCGACATCACAGAGCGCCAGCGTACCCATGAAGACCTGCGCCAATCGCAACGGTTTTTGCGCTCCTGCCTGGATGCCCTGTCGGGTCATATCGCCGTGCTGGATGAATCCGGAACGATCCTGGAAATCAACCAGGCATGGCAGCGCTTTGCCAATGAAAACCCGCCGCCGGACGGGTCCGCGTCCGCCATTGGAATCGGCATCAACTACCTCGATCATTGCCGGCAGACATTGCTCAAGGAGGACGACATCCCCGACTATGCGCAGGCCATTCGCGACATCATCGACGGCCGGCGAGCGCAATTCGAGATGGAGTACCCCTGTCATTCACCGACCGAGCAGCGCTGGTTTGTCATGCGGGTCACGCGCTTTCAAAGTCTTGGTCCGGTCCGGATCGTCATCGTGCATGATGACTGCACCGTGCGAAAGCTGGCGGAAAACGCCCTGCGCCAAAGCGAGGAACGCTACCGCAAGCTGTTCAATTCGATGGACGAGGGTTTTTGCATCATCGACATCGAGTTCAACGACCAGGCGAAAG
>JAQGMN010000232.1 GCA_028292345.1 Polaromonas sp.
CCAGCAGCGGGCCGAAATTGCGTATTTTGAATTTCCAGAGCGACTCGGGGTTCAGGTCGTCCATGTCGACGTCTTCGATCTGCTCGATCCAGGTGGTTTCCAGCGCGGCGGTGCCGCCGACGATGGCGAGGTAGACGCCGCCCAGCTCCTGGAAGGCAGACAGCGAGCCGTCCCGCAGCCCGCCCTTGCCGATGACCATGCGCACGCCGTAGTCGGTCATCAGCGGCCGGGTGAAGCGCTCCATGCGGTCGGACGTGGTGGTGCCGATGCAGATCGGCCGGTAGCCTGCCGGGTAGGCGGCGGATTTTTCCACTTTCTGCACATTCGGCGCGGTATGGATCACCGCATGGCCGTTCATGTCGAACCGGGCTTTGCGGCCACGGTCGAACATGTGGATCTGCGTCGCATCGCGAATGCCGAACAGCGTCGTTTGCAGCGTCACCGTGTCGTTGATGCGCAACTGGCGTATCTGCGCCTCGGTGACCGGCGTGGAGAGTTCGTGGTGCGCCATGCAAAAACTCCTTAATAGCCGTAGGCCACGCCCGCAGGCGTGAACGTTGCGCGGGCGCGCCGCGCCGAATGGCACTGCATGTTGACGGCAATCGGATTCATCGTGATGTGCGTCGAGGCCAGCTCGATCTGCACCGCGAACGCCGTCGAGTCACCGCCCAGGCCCTGCGGCCCCACGCCGAGCTGGTTCACCGCGGCCGACAGCTCGGCTTCCAGCCTGGCGCCTTCCGGGTCGCTGCAGCGGCTGCCCAGTTCGCGGGTGGCGGCGCGCTTGGCCAGCGCCACGCTCAGGTCGGACGTGCCGCCCAGGCCGACGCCGACGATGGTCGGCGGGCAGGTCTTACCGCCGGCCGCCAGCACGCAGTCGATCACAAAGGTCTTGATCGCGTCGATGCCTTCGGCCGGAATGGCCATCTTCAGGAAGGAATTGTTTTCCGAGCCGCTGCCCTTGGGGATCATTTCGATGTCCAGCAGGTCGGGCGTCTCGCTGAAGTCGATGTGAATCACCGGCACCTCGATGCCGCAGGAGGTGTGGTTGTTCTTGCGCGTGAGGGGATGGACCACCGACGAGCGCAGCGGATGCTCGCGCGTGGCGCGCTCGCAGCCTCGGCGTATCGCCTGCTTGAGCGCATGGCCGTCCACCTGCACGTTCGAGCCGATCAGCAGGTTGTAGATGGGAATGCCGGTGTCCTGGCACAGCAGGTTGTCGGTGGACTCGGCCACCCGGATGTTGGTCACCATGGTCGCCAGCACGCTTTGGGCCGTGGCGGCGGTTTCTGTGCGGGTCAGGCGGTCCAGCCCGGCCTTGACATCGGGCGGCAGCATCTTGAGTGCGCGGATGTACAGCGTCATGGCGGCGTCTTCCACCGCTTGCAGATCAATCTTCATCGCTTGTTCCTCCGGCGTCAGTTGGTGGTGATATTGCGGGTTTTCACCAGGGTGGCCCACAGCCTGGATTCGGCATCCATTGCCTTGGAAAATTCTGCGGCCGTGTTGCCTACCGGGGTCATGCCCTGGACGTACAGGCGCGCTTTGGTGTCGGACTCGGCCAGCACCTTGGCGGTGTCGAGCTGTATTTTGGAAATGATCTCCGGCGGCGTGCTGGCGGGGGCTAGAAAACCGAACCAGCCGGTGTTTTCAAAGCCCGGCATGCCGCTTTCGGCCACGGTGGGAACGTCAGGCAACTGCACCGAGCGCTGCTTGCCGGTCACGGCCAGCGCGCGCAGCCGTCCCGGACCCAGCAGGGCAGAGGCGGCTGCAAAGTTGCCCACCATCATCTGGATCTGGCCGGCAATCAGGTCGTTGTAGGCGACCGCCTCGCCCCGGTAAGGCACATGCTTGATTTCGATGCGGGCCGCATTGGCAAAGTTCTCACCCGCCAGATGCACCTGGCTGCCCACGCCGGCCGAGCCGAAGTTGAGCGCGCCGGGCGTTTCCCTGGCCAGCGCGATCAGTTCCTTCACGCTCTTGACCGAAGAGCGGTCCGGCACCACGAGCAGCATCGGCCCGCTGGCCACATTGGTGATCGGCGCCAGATCCTTCCTGGTGTCAAAGGGCATGTTTTTGTAGATGTGCGGATTGATGGTGATGCTGCCCGAGGCCATCAAGAGCGTGTAGCCGTCGGCCTGCGATTTCGCTACCATGTCAGCGCCCAGGTTGCCGCCTGCCCCGGCGCGGTTCTCGACAATGACTGGCTGGCCCCAGAGTATCGAAAGCTTCTGGCCGATCATGCGTGCGACCACATCGGTGGAGCCGCCTGGCGCAAAGGGAACGACTAGGCGCACTGGCTTGGCAGGCCAATGCTCTTGCGCCGTGGCGGGAATGACGCACCATGCGGTAACTGTGACGACTGCCACGGTAAAAACGCGGCTCAGGGCTGAACGTCGATTAAATGTCATCTCGTTGTCTCCTTATTATGGAAAAACAGGCCTAGGTCATAGCCTAGAAAAATCAGGAAGGACAGTGAAAGTCAGGAAAAAAGTGACAAGGCAAAGGCCATTCCGGCGGCGGCGGCGAAACCCGCCGCGCCTGCAATCCAGTCCTTACGCAGCCCCGAGGCGTTGCCGAACTCGATCAACAGCAAGCGCACGCCGCCCATCATGTGCAGCGCCAGCAGGACCACCAGGCCCCATTCGGCAAACTTGAAAAGCCCCTGGTCGGCCAGGCGCAGAAAACCTTCCAGTGACGCGGCCCCCTGCAAGGCTTGGCCCAGCGCCCAGAAATGCAGCGGAAGGAAGGCCCCCAGGCCCAGGCCCGACAGGCGATGCAGCAAAAAAGCCCAGTAGGCTGGATGCGCGCGGGCGCGCTGGTCGTTGCGGCGCCTCATACCGCTACCACCGCATACACGGCGCGCAGGCCCATCACCAGCAGCAGCAGCCCGAAGGCCCGCGAGAGCCACAGCGCGGCGCTCTCCCCCAAGCCCCACCATTCGCGTGCGATGTTGGCCACGCCTACTGGCACATGCACCGCGCAGGCCACGACGAACAGCGCGTAAAACGCGGCGAAACCCCAGCTGCCCTGTGTACGGCCCAGGATTTCACCGGCGCTCAATCCGCCGCGCACCGCATAGATCATGACACCCAGATGCACCAGCACGCACAGCGCCAGCACCATTGCACTGATCCGCTGCCAGTACCAGCGCCTGGCCTGTGCCACCCCCGATGCGTGTGCGACGCTCACAGCTCGCCCCGCACGGCCGCCCTGGCCACCTTGCGCTTGAGGCCGGCAATCGACAGCGTCGGCGCGAGCTGCTTGGGACAGCGCTCTGTGCAGGAACCCTGGGTGTGGCAGGAATGGCAGCCTGCGTCACCGGCCACTGCGCGCAACCGCTCTGCCTGCTGCACATCACGCACGTCATTGGCCAGCGTCCAGGCGCGGTTGAGCGCCGCCGGGCCCAGGTAGTCAGGCCGCCAGCTCACCACATCGCAGGACGCGTAGCAAATGCCGCAACCGATGCATTCAATGCCGGCGTCGGCCGCCTTGCGTTCCGGGGAAGCCGGCTCGACCCTGGCGAAAGGTGCATCTCGCGTCAGCTCGCCCTTGAACTGGCCCTTGGCGCGTGCCCATTTGTCAAAGAACTCGCTCATGTCGGTGGCCAGATCCTTGATCACCGGCAAGTTCGACAGCGGCGCGATTTCCAGTTCGCCGTGTGGCGCCACCTTGGAGATATGTGTGCGGCAGGTCCAGCGCGCCTTGCCGTTGACGGTCATGGCGCACGAGCCACACATGCCCACGCGGCAGGCAAACCGGTAGCTCAGCGAGGGCTCCAGATGGCGCTGGATATAGGTTACAACATCCAGCACGGTCTGGCTTTCGTTGCGGGGCACATCGTAAGTGGTGAACCCGCCGACCTCTTTGCCCCGCCATACCTTTACCTTGAGATTTTTTTGCATGCGCACATTTTTGATGCGCTGGATAGAAAATAAAAGCTAATATTAATTTAGCAAAGATAAAGTATTTATTTGTCTCGCGGCTGGCTGGACTAAAGCCAGGCGGCAAAAACCTGGAGACAACAATGCGTTCAGTCCGGACTTTTAAAACCTTTTTGGCGGTGGTCAGGCACGGCAGTTTCGCGGCAGCCGGCCAAGCAATCGGCCTTACTCCCGCAGCCATTGGCCTGCAGATACGTGGCTTAGAGGAGGAGCTGAACCAACAGCTGTTTAACCGCACCGCGCGTGCAGTGGTGCTCAGCACGGCCGGCCGCAAGCTGGTGCCGGCCATCGAGGACCTGGTGCTGCGTTACGAAACCTTGGCCGCCGGCGCCGACGCCGACGAACTATCAGGCATGGTGGTGATGGGCGCGCTGATCTCGGCGCTGATGGGTTCGTTCGCCGATGCGCTGTGGACCATCAAAAAGCAATATCCGCGCCTCGAAGTGCGACTGCTGGCGGGGCAGTCGGACGATTTCACTCGCAAGGTGGCACATGGAGAACTTGATGGCGCGGTAGTGGTCAGATCGCCGAACGTGTTGCCGTCGAACCTGATTTGGACCCCTCTATACCGCGAATCCATGATCTTGATCGCGCCGCGCCATCCGCATTTCGAACTACCAGCCGACCCGCTCGAGGTACTGCGCCGCTGTCCGTTCATCCGCTTCGACCGAAACAGCTGGACCGGCTATTTGGTGAGTGAGGTGTTGCGACAGTGCAATGTTAGCCCTGCCGATGCGATGGAGCTCAATTCTTTCGAGGCCATCATGGAAATTGTCCGCCAGGGCTTTGGCATGGCCATTGTTCCCAAGCTGGCCAACGTGGACTGGTCTAGGGATCGGGGCTTGATGATCATCCCGTTGCCTTGTGTTGCGATCGAGCGCGACGTTGGCCTGCTAGAACGTACAAGTCATCTGCGAACCGGTTTCACCGATGCAATCAAGCAGTATTTCATCGCCCGCAAGGGGCAGGCCCGGCGTTAGGAATGGCGCATCAGAAAATTCCGCCTTCCTCAAAAATGCGTCGAATCAGATTCATGGCTAATATTCATTTTCATGAAACCGTAGTTTGCTTGGTATGCGCAAAGCGTTTATTTCCTTGAAATTCGAAAAATGTGTTCACAAAATCGTGAAAAACTGTTTCCACAATAATGTGCGGCGCGTGGAGTTTTTCAAAAAACGTACTGAAGTCAAGCGAAATCATGGTGGGATGAAGGCCTGCTAACAGGGTGGCAGCATTCGTGGTTTACGCAGGCGAAGATTGATAAAAATTTTGCTAACCAATCAAACATTTAACGCACCGCCCTAAGATAAGAGGCAAAGCCCAAGGCCTTCACTTGTTGTGCGCCTGGTCGCGGCCTCCCTGCCTTAGGCGCCGCTTTTCAGTTCCACTTGTTTTGATGTTTTTTTTGATGCAAAATAGCATCCATTTTAATACTTGCTGTGGAGACTTGCCTGTGCGTACTACTGTCACCATCGAGGATGCTCTCTACGAAAAAGCCCTGGAAATGGCAGACCCCGCTATGGACAAGTCTGACATTTTCCGCGAAGCCATCAAGACCTTCGTGCGAGTGCAAGCGGCCAAGCGCCTTGCCTCGTTAGGTGGCACGATGCCTGAAATGCTGGAAGTACCACGTCGACGTGGGGAACCCGTCCCTTCATGAGCGTGCTTATCGATACCTCGGTGTGGGTAGACCATTTCAGAAGTAGCAACGAGGCGCTCGTTGGCTTGATGGTGCTGGACCTCGCGCTAGCTCATCCGATGGTCATCGGTGAAATCGCATGCGGCACTCCCCCATCGCCGCGCATCCAGACGCTCAGCAGCTTTGGCATGTTGCAGCCTTGCAATCAAGCCAGTTTGTCCGAGGTCATGGACTTCATCGAGCGCGAAAAGCTGTACGGGCTTGGGTGCGGGTGGGTGGATATGTCGCTACTGGCCTCCACCTTGATCACGCCCGGCGCCCAGCTGTGGACGCTTGACAAGCGTCTGGCTCAATTGGCTGAACGTTTCGAGGTAGCCTATCGGCCCACATTGCATTGAGTTGCTGCCCCGGCTGATGAGAGTTCATTGAATGGCCGTCATGTCTGCCACGGATCCCAGCAACTTCTTCAAGTCTTTGGATGCGGCGCGGCTGGCGAATAAGGATCCTACATCCGCTGGTATAACGAAAAGCGGATCAAAATATCCCTCGGCTCATTCAGTCCTCTCAAATAACGGGATAGCCTTGGAATTACGGCATAAACCAGTCCAAGATTTCCGCCGCACCCCTTCTGATGTTTTGCCAATCTTGAAAGAACTCTGTATATGAAAGCCGTCGGCTACCGCCAGCCTTTGCCCATCGACCATCCCGATGCACTTGAAGATCTGGAGCTGCCCGCGCCAGTGCCAGGCGCGCGTGACCTCCTGGTACGTGTCCGGGCGATCTCGGTCAATCCGGTCGACGCCAAGGTGCGCAAGAGCGCCACCCCCTCCCCTGGCCAGGCTCGGGTGCTGGGCTGGGACGCAGTTGGCACGGTCGAGGCGGTGGGCGCCGAGGTCATCGGCTTCAGGCCCGGCGAGCGGGTCTGGTATGCCGGCTCCATCATCCGCCCGGGCGCCAACAGTGAGTTGCATGCGGTGGACGAGCGCATTGTTTCGCATGCGCCAGCTTCGCTCAGCAACGCGCAGGCCGCTGCCTTGCCGCTGACCTCGATCACCGCCTACGAGCTGCTGTTTGACCGGCTCGGCGTACCCGCGGGCGGCGGCGCGGGGCAGACGCTGCTGGTGGTCGGCGGCGCCGGCGGCGTGGGTTCCATCCTGATTCAGCTGGCGCGCCAACTCACACAACTGCGCGTGGTGGCCACAGCCTCGCGGCCCGAGACACGCCAGTGGTGCCTGGATCTTGGGGCGCACGGCGTGATCGACCACACCCAGCCGCTGGCCGCCGAGCTGCAGGCCGGCGGCTTCGGTCAGGTGGACTGGGTGGCCGCGCTCACGCAGACGCAGCACCACTATGCGCAGATCATTGAGAGCCTCAAGCCGCAAGGCGCGCTGGCAGTGATCGACGACGCGCCTTTTCTGGACGCCATGCCGCTCAAGCAAAAGTCGCTGGCCCTGCACTGGGAGCTGATGTTCACGCGCTCGATGTTCGAGACGCCCGACATGGCCGCGCAAGGCCGGCTGCTGGCCGAAGTGGCCGGGCTGGTCGATGCCGGGCGGCTGCGTACCACGCTCAATGCCAACTTCGGCCGCATCGACGCGGCCAACCTGCGCCGGGCGCATGCGCTGATCGAAAGCGGCAAGGCGCAAGGAAAAGTGGTGCTTGAAGGCTTCTAAAACAGCGCGTCGCAGTTCAAAACTCGAACGACCATTAGGGCCAATGCCAGGGCGAAGAGCAAGTCAAGCAGCCGACAATAGCCGCCCAGTACATTTTGAAGAACGTCCATTGTTCGAAACGGGCATGTCTCTACCAGCAGTGATTAGCGGCTGGCGCGAACCTTTGCGATCTCGGCGTTGATCTCCTCGGCCAAGGCTTGGCCACCTTGACTCACATACTTGTCACTGACTGGCTTGACCTTATTGCGCATGCGCTCGATCTCGGCCGGGGCAACCACATTGATGAGCATGCCTTTGCCCTTGAGATTTTCGGCAGCCTTCGCATTGGCATCCCGAGACGCTTTGCGCTCATAAGCACCCGCCTCGTTGGCGGCGTCCTGCACAATCTTGCGCTCGCCAGCCGTGAGCTTGTCCCATTTTTGTTTGCTGAAAATCACGACAAGCGGGTTGTAGGCGTGCGCGGTCGCCGAAGCGTATTTTTGCACCTCGTTGAACTTCAATGCCTCGACCGCAGCGTAAGGGTTCTCTTGCCCGTCGACCGCCTTGGACTCTAGCGCGCCGTACAGCTCGGGAATTGGCATCGGCACCGCGTTGGCGCCCAAAGCGCCAAAGGTGTCGATGAAGATCGAGCTTTGCGGCACCCGGATTTTCAGACCCGAGAAATCTTCAAGCTTTGCGATCGGACGACGGCTGTTGGTGACGATGCGAAAGCCGTGATCCCAATAGCCCAGGCCGATAAGGCCTTTTTCGGGAAGTAGCTCCAGCAAACGCTTGCCAACAGCGCCGTCCAGGACGGCATCGGCCTCGGCGTAGCTGTTAAAGAGAAATGGCAGATCAAGCAGCACATACTCCTTGCTAATACCAGTCAGCAGGCTGGGGATGACCACCGTCATGTCGATGGTGCCGCCGCGCAGCGCGGAGATCACTGCAACATCGCCGCCCAGGCCAGCGTTGCCGTAAGTCTTGGCTTCCATGCGACCGCCACTTTTTTGCGCGACCAATTCGGCAAACTTCGTGATGCCCAGTCCATGCGGATGGTCAGATGCCTGCACATAGGCCACGCGCAGTGAGGTTTTCTCCTGCGCGGATGCGGGCAAGGCCACCATTGCAGCGGCGGTCAAGAAAGCGGCGGTGAATGTGTAGAGTAGTCTCGATTTCATGATGCGTGTCTCCTGTGAAGTCATTGTTGTAAAAGCAAAACTAAAGTGAATTCTGATGGGCACTACGTCGAAAGCGACCAGTGGTTCGTCAAGAAGGCGTCGAAATGGCGCGGATCTATTTCGATGCCCAGTCCCGGCGCGTTGGGGATCGCCATCGTGCCATCGGCGCGGACCGCCACCGCACCGAACATGTCGCGTAGCGGGTTGTACGAAGGGTCGAATTCGAACATCGGATACCGCAAGTCCCGGCCAGACCCCTCTGGCAGCCCGGCGATGAACTGCAGCGAAGCATAAAAATTGATGGCAGTACCCCAAACGTGTGGTACCACTGGAACACCGTACGCTTCAGCCAGCGCCGCTATCTTCTGGCCTTCGGTGAAGCCGCCGCACAGTGCAAGATCGGGCTGCACCACGTCGAGCGCACCCTGGCTCAGGAAGTCGCGAAACGGCGTCAGGCCGATCAGCGCCTCCCCACCGGCCAGTGCCATTGGCAGCGCTTTGGCCAAGTGCACATAGCCAGGCAAATTGTCGTGGCGGATCGGCTCTTCCAGCCAGACCAAGTCCGATTCGGCAAAGGCCTGGCCGAACGACAGGGACGAGCGCACCGAGGCTGCCTCGTTCAAATCGACCATCAGCGGGAAGTTGTCACCGACACGCTTGCGCAAACGCGCCAGTAGCGCCGCTTCAGCGCGCTCGTTCAGACCGAGCCGCAACTTCAGGGCCTTGAAGCCCGCATCCAGATAGTTGCCAATGTCTGAATCAAAGTCGCGATAGGGGTCACTGCCCGGTTTCAAGAATGGGCCACTTGCATATGCAGGCACCTCGCGCCGTAGCGCACCGCCCAGCAACTGCGCGATTGACGCGCCTGCCCGCTGCCCGGCCAAGTCCCAAGCCGCGATGTCGACGGCGCTCATGGCCATGTGGGTCACGCCGCGCCGGTCGTACGTCAGCGTTCGGCACATTGCATCCCACAACACACGAGGCGTGGCATCCGCCTGCGCCAGCACCATTTGGCCCAGACCGCCTCGGATCACAGCGGCTGCTGCACCAGGCATCGACCAGGTCTCGCCCCAGCCGACCTGTCCGTCGGCATCCGTCAATCGAACCAGCAAAGCCGTGCGCCGATCGAAAAAGCGCATCGCATTGCCAACCATCTCTGGCAGGTCGCAGGAAAGTTCGAAGCCGTCGATGCGCACGACACGAGCGCTGCCGGCATGCCGCGTGGAAGGATCTATGTTGGCCATTTCGGCCGCTTGGAAAGTAGTCATGTTCGGCCGATTTTGGTGTCACGCTGCGGGGTTGTCCAATACCATTTTTGCGCTTACCCATAGAATGACTGCATGGGCCTGACACTGCGTCACATAGAAGTTATCCGCGCCGTCCTTAAGGAAGGTTCGGTCACTGGCGCCGCCAAAATGCTGCTGGTGTCGCAGCCTGCCCTCAGCCGCACGCTCAAAAACGCCGAGAGCCGAATGGGCGTGCAGATGTTTGAGCGGCGTGGTGGTCGAATGTGGCCGACGCCCGAGGCCCTGTCGCTTCAGCGTGACATCGAGCGCGTTTACCGCGAGGTCGAGTCCGTCGAGCGGACTTCCAGCGACTTGCGTAACCTGCGAAGCGGGCGCTTGGAAATCGCATGCAATCCGTCCGTCGCCTCTACCTTGGTCGCCGCCGCTTTGGGCGAACTCGCTGCTTCATCGCCAGATGTGCGCGTTTCAATTCAAACGGCACTCAATTACGAGGTGGTCGAGCTTGTTCGCACGCGCAGTGCCGATGTCGGCTTTGCCTGGGATGTGCCGCGCCAGTTGGACGTGGTGGCTACGGAGATCGGGCAATCCCGTTTGGTTTGCCTGCTGCCCGAGGCGCATCCGCTGGCGGCACGGCGCGCCATCTCAGCCAAGGACCTGCACGGTGTGCCGCTCATTTCCTTTAACTCAACGCTGCCCATTGGTTTCGCGACCGAGAGCGCTTTTGCCGAGGTTGGGGCGACGCGCCGCATCGGTATTGACATTGGTCAGAGCTTTGTTGCCGCAGTGCTGACGCGCGCTGGTGCTGGCATTGCCATCGTGGATCAGTTGTCAGTGCGTGAGCCGCCGGCAGGGCTGGTTACTCGCCCATTCCTTCCGCTGCGTGTGGTGAAGCTTTTTGCCGTTATGCGATCAGAGCGCCTGTCGCTTGTCGCAAGCAAATTCGCAGACCGCATTGCAGAGCTGGCCAAGGAAATGGTCAATTAATCTAATTGTCCTGGGGATGACCCTGACCCACAAAACATAGCCATTTAGAAGAAGAAATTCAAACGCGATTGTGAAACCGATTCAGTGATACGCCCGTATCATTTCATAGCCGGCTCCGCCGGGCAGTGAACGCACCAATAAGTAGCGGTTCACGGTCCAGTTCACCGCTTTGGGAGCAACGGGAATCACCGCCCCGGCTGCCCTGCGCGCCAGCGTGACATGCGGCCGAAAAGGCCGCAGCTCAAGGGGCAGGCCTAGGCGCCCGAGCGCCGCGCTCAGCTCCGCATGCAGCACCAGCAGTGCAGCAGGCACAGCGCGCGGAACCATCACCGCAATACCGCCAGGCCAAAGCTGAGCCTCGCAAAGTTCAATACTGAACGGCTCGATTGGGACGGCGAGACGCTTTGTGATGAAGGGTACCGCGCTAGTGGGAACGCTGCCGATAAAGTGAACGGTGACGTGGAGCCGCTCGGGCGGTACCAATGCCGACCCGTGCGGCCAAGACCAGGCGGCACTGGCAGTAACAAGCCCTGCCTTCGTTTCGTCTGGCGGCCACAGCGCCAGGAACAACCGGTCGTTCACGGCTTTAGTTTGCCCTGCTTGGCGGCCGGGGCCGGGCTCAGGGCAATGCACTTCCTTGAAGTCAGGATGCGTGTCAGCATTCATGGCTGACATGATAAAGCGGTTGCCCACTGACCGGCCTGCTTGCGCTGTCAAAGCAGCCACAGGCCAGGAACGTCCCATGGTCTCATAGTGGGTCTGACGCTAAAACAACAATTATTTTTGCAGCTGCTACAGATCAAGTCTTTGATAGGCCCAAGCATGCTCACACGCTTAGGGGGTGTGGATGATGTGTAAACCTGTACCGCAAGCAGTTTTCTTAACCTACCGCCCTGAGATAACTCGCAAAGACTAATACCATGTCTTGTTTTGTTACCCCTACCTGACACTCCAGCCCCTGTCCTACTCGTGGAAGATGATTAAGAAAAGAGAATTTTTCAGATACGGGTTGGGCTGTGTTGATTCGTTTGAGCGCAATGTAGTCGGGCCTTGCTTGCATCGACATCACACACCTCATGACATCGATTTTATCAGTGTCAGGTGGTTACTCTGTAAAAAAAGCTAAGCCGCCCGACAGTAGTGACATTCAGTACCCCCATCGCGAAATCACCACCATTATTAATCTGCGTACCGACCTAAACCGGACTACGACTTTGTTTGGAAAATCAGGGGTTTTGTTCTCCCCCTAACCAATGCCGAGGTTGGGCACTTGCTCTTTTCGATCCACGTTGATACCGTAGCGGACTTGAGATAATTGGTTTTAAGCGTGCAAAGCAACCTGACTAATTTTTGAAACTGCCTGTGCTCTGTTGAAAACATTGAGCTTTTGAAAAATTCGCTGCATATGATTTTTCACCGTGAATGCGCTGATGTCCAAAATGCATCCAATTTCGGAGTTTGTCTTTCCCATCGCAACCCAGTCCATGACTTGGACTTCACGATGGCTCAGGCCAAAAGCCTCGTCAGAAGTTTGAGGTAACAGTTTCAAGCTTTGCTTTTGTTGTTGCTGTTGTTGTGGCAGCAGTGGAATCTTTCGCAAGGCGGCATCGATGCTGGGCAACAGCACCCTGATGGCAGTACCAGATGCTTCGGCAGGCAATTCATGAGGGCTGAGCATCACGTAAAGGCATTCGTTTTGGCTTCTCTCATCACGCAAGCCATGAATTAACACCGATCGCATGCCGCGCAATGCATGACCTAAAGAATTAGGCAGGCTCGTGGTGCCAAGCAAATACTCAACAGAAGAAAAGCGCATCTGGCATGGGTTTCTTAGCGCACAAATCCAGCAGTCGTAAAACTTTTCAAACAAAAAGGGAAGTACGTCCGTTCCAGGTGCATAAGAACGCACACCGGGCAGTTTGGACACGATATCGTGTTGAACGCTGCCTTCTTGAAAGTTGCCCCACCCCGAGAGCAAAATGGCATGTGGCAAGCACTGTTGAACATCGCCCTGCAACCAGTAAAGCAAGTCAACATGGCGCTGAATAGCAGCGGCTCCTTCTATTAATTTTAGATATTGCCCAAAATCCTTTGTGACGGGCAGAGTAGATGAATGCATTTTTATTCCCTGAATTAGCTTTTAGATGGCTATAGCCAGTAGCAACTTTTAGTATCAAATCAACAATCTATCTAACAATTGTTTCATGATCCGACTTGTTTAGGAAAATATCTCGTGTAGGCATAGGCCGCATATTGGTTTAGGCGAGGCAACTTTGCAATGTCGGAAATTTCCTTCACATTGAGCGCTCAATGTGCCTAGGCAGGTTCGGAAAACTTTGCGCAACCTTAAAGTCACAGGTTAATGAGTTGACTTAAGCGTTATGCGCCCCCATGCTCCTAGGAGTTTGCGCGGCAGAAGCTTGAATTTCCGCATTTTCGAGCACGCGTCTTGCATGGACTGTGCATGTCCACCAGCTATCAACCCTACGCCCCCGAGCAGGACCTTCTGCTGCCGCAATCGCTGCAGGAGTGGTTGCCTGCCGGTCACCTGGCGCACTACATCAACGACACGATCGACGCGCTGGACCTGAGCGCGTTTTTCAAGCGGTATGAAGGCGCAGGTTCGCGCAACCAGCCGTTTCATCCGGCCATGATGGTCAAGGTCCTGGTCTACGGCTACGCCACGGGCGTGTTCTCCTCACGCAAGATGGCGCGCAAGCTGCATGAAGATGTGGCGTTCCGGGTGCTCGCGGCAGGCAACTTTCCAAAGCACCGCACGCTGTGCGACTTTCGCGCCCTGCACCTGAAAGAGCTGGCCGCATTGTTCGTACAAGTCGTGCAACTCGCTGGCGAATGTGGACTGGTCAAACTGGGCACAATTGCCGTGGACGGCACCAAATTGCGCGCCAACGCCAGCCAAGCACAAGGCGATGAGCTACGAGCGCATGCAGGTGCGCGAGGTCGAACTCAAGACGCAGATTGATGACTTGCTCGCGCGTGCTGCGCGCGCCGATGTCGCCGAGGCAAATGAGCCTGAGCTGGACATTCCCGCCGAGATTGCGCGCCGCACACAGCGTGTCGAGGCCATCGAGGCAGCCAAGCTGCGCCTGCAAGCGCGTCAGCGCGAGGCCGACCTCGAACGTGGGCGCCAGCCCGATGACGATGAGCCCCCGGCGCCGGGCCAGCTGGCGAAGCCCGGCAAAGCCGGCCGGGCGTTCAAACGCGCCTTTGGCGAGCCCGCGCCCAAGGCCCAGGACAACTTCACCGATCCGGACTCGCGCATCATGAAGACCAGCACGGGCTTCGAGCAGTGCTTCAACGCCCAGACGGCCGTGGACAGCCACAGGCAGATCATCGTGGCGGCCGAACTCACACAATGCGCAGTCGACAGCGCAGAGTTGCCCGACATGCTCGACGCTGTCAGGCGCAACACCGGGCAAGACGCGGCCAGTGCAGTGGCTGACGCGGGCTACCGCAGCGAGGCGGTGCTGGCACAGTTGAGCACGTCCCCCACCGACGTGATCGTGGCCCTCGGGCGCGAGGGCAAGAAGCAAGCCTTGATCAACGCTCAAAAGCTGCCCCATACGGCGGCGATGGCCGCCAAGCTCGACAGTCCCGAGGGTCGTGCCAGGTACCGTAGGCGCAAGGCCATCGTCGAGCCACCCAACGCCTGGATCAAGCAGGTCATGGGGTTCAGGCAGTTCAGCTTCAGGGGCGTGGACAAGGTACGCAGCGAGTTCAAGCTCGTCTGCGCAGCGCTCAACTTGCGGCGCATGGCAACGATGATGGCCTGACGAAGCTCGAAAGACCTTGTACAGACTTGCGATCAACCCAATTCACGCATCCCGGGACACT
>JAQGMN010000243.1 GCA_028292345.1 Polaromonas sp.
GCGTTCTGCTCGACCAGCAGCACCGTCATGCCCAGCTTGGACACGTCCCGCACCACCTCGAAGATCTTGTCCACCATGATCGGCGACAGGCCCATCGACGGCTCGTCGAGCAGCAGCACCTTGGGCCGGCTCATCAGCGCCCGGCCCATGGCCAGCATCTGCTGCTCGCCGCCCGACATGGTGCCGGCCAGCTGGTCCTTGCGCTCGCGCAGGCGCGGAAACAGCACGAACATCTTCTCGATGTCGTCGGCAATGCCGCCCTTGTCGCTGCGGATGTAGGCGCCCATCTGCAGGTTTTCGGTGATGGTCATGCGGGCGAACACGCCGCGCCCCTCGGGCACCATCGCCAGGCCTTCCTTGACCAGGTCCCAGGCGCCGCGCCCCTTGATGCTCTTGCCCAGGTATTCGATGTCGCCCGCCAGGATCGGCAGGCCGCCGGTGATGGCCTTCATGGTGGTGGTCTTGCCGGCGCCGTTGGAGCCGATCAGCGTGACCAGCTCGCCGTCGCGGACCTCGAAATCGATGCCCTTGACCGCTTGGATGCCGCCGTAGGCCACCTGCAGGCCGGTGATCTTCAAAAGTGTGTTTGCTGCCATGGTGTTGCTTTCTTCTTCTTGTTCAGTGGCCCGAGCCCAGATAGGCGGTGATCACCTTTTCGTTTTTCTGCACCTCGGCCGGAACGCCCTCGGCAATCTGCTTGCCGTAGTCGAGCACCGTCACCCGGTCGCACAGGCCCATGACCAGCTTCACGTCGTGCTCGATCAGCAGGATCGTGCGGTTGTCCTTGCGGATGCGGTCGATCAGCTCGCGCAGCTGGACCTTTTCGGTCGCGTTCATGCCGGCGGCGGGCTCGTCCAGCGCAATCAGCTGCGGGTCGGTGGCCAGCGCCCGGGCAATTTCCAGCCGGCGCTGGTCGCCGTAGCTCAGCGTGCGCGCCTTGAAGTCGGCGTATTTGCCGATGCCCACATAGTCGAGCAGCTCCTGCGCCCGGTGGGCGATCTCGGCCTCTTCGCGCTTGAAGCCGGGCGTGCGGAACATGGCGCCCAGCAGGCCCGAATGGGTGCGCACATGCCGCCCGACCATGACGTTTTCGAGCGCCGTCATGTCGGCGAACAGCCGGATGTTCTGGAAGGTGCGGGCGATGCCGGCCTTGGCGACCTCATGCACCGCCGTCGGCTTGTAGGGCTTGCCGGCCAGCTCGAAGGTGCCGCTGTCGGGCGTGTACAGGCCGGTCAGCACGTTGAAAAACGTCGTCTTGCCGGCGCCGTTCGGGCCGATCAGGCCATAGACCTGGCCGCGCTCGATCTTGATGCCGACATCGCTCAGCGCCTGCAGGCCGCCAAAGCGCTTGGAGACACCCGAGACATTCAGAATGGTTTCGCTCATGTCCTTGTCTCCTTAGGGATTGATGGACTGGATGGGGTCTTTGCCGGCGCGCTTGTTCAGCGACTTGCCATGCTCGGGCGACGGCCACAGGCCGCGCGGGCGGATCAGCATGACGGCGATCATGGCCAGCGCAATCAGGAGCTGGCGCAGGATGGCCGAGTCGAGCCGCCCGTCGGTCATGGCCTGCAGCGGCCCGGCCACATGGCGTAGCACCTCGGGCAGCGCGGCCAGCAGCAGCGCGCCCAGAATCACGCCGGGCAATTGCCCGATGCCGCCCAGCACCACCATGGCGACGATCATGATCGACTCCATCAGGCTGAACGACTCGGGCGAGACAAAGCCCTGGAAGGCCGCGAACATCGAGCCCGACACGCCGCCGAAGGTCGCGCCCATGCCGAAGGCCAGCAGCTTCATGTTGCGGGTGTTGATGCCCATGGCCTTGGCGGCGATCTCGTCCTCGCGAATCGCCATCCAGGCGCGGCCGATGCGCGACGTTTGAAGCCGATGGCAAAGGATGACCGA
Organism: Polaromonas sp.; assembly: GCA_028292345.1. Taxonomy (GTDB): domain Bacteria; phylum Pseudomonadota; class Gammaproteobacteria; order Burkholderiales; family Burkholderiaceae_C; genus Polaromonas. The sequence goes on from JAQGMN010000243.1 coordinate 1,909, forward strand.
AAAAATCACCAGCACCAGGAACAGGTAGTAGTACATCGACACCGAGGCGAACTCGACGCCGAAAAAGGTGTGCGACTTGCCCAGGTCGAAGCCGAAGAACTTCATCGAGTCGATCTGGTTGATGCCCTTGGGGCCGTTGGTCAGGTTGATCGGGCGGTCCAGGTTGTTCAGGAACACGCGGATGATCTCGCCAAAACCCAGCGTGACGATGGCCAGGTAGTCGCCGCGCAGCTTGAGCGTCGGCGCGCCCAGCATCACGCCAAACAGCCCGGCCAGCGCGGCTGCGGCCGGAATGATGGCCCAGATGGGCAAATGCAGCCCGTCGGGAAAGTTCGCGGCAATCCACGGAAAGGCTTCGGCCAGGTGCGGCGATCCGAGCAAGGCAAACAGGTAGGCGCCCACGGCAAAGAAGGCGACATAGCCCAGGTCCAGCAGGCCGGCATAGCCGACCACGATGTTCAGGCCCAGCGCCAGCAGCACGTACAGCAGGGCCATGTCGACAATGCGCACCCAGGCGTTGCCGCCCTGCTGCAGCAGCAGGGGCAGCACCAGCAGGGCCAGCGCCACGATCAGGTAGGTCGCGAATTTCTTGGTTTTCATGATTGTTTTTCCGTGTAGGTTGCTGAAGAGGCGGTCAAGCCCGGTCCGCCACACGTTCGCCCAGCAGGCCCGAGGGGCGCAGCGTGAGCACGAAAATCAGCACGATGAAGGCGAAGATGTCGGAATACTGGCTGCCCAGGAAACCGCCGGTCAGCGGGCCGATGTAGCCCGCGCCAATTGCCTCGATGAGGCCGAGCAAAATGCCGCCGAGCACCGCGCCGCCCAGGTTGCCGATGCCGCCGAACACGGCGGCGGTGAAGGCCTTGAGGCCCGGCAAGAAGCCCATGGTGTGCTGCACGGTGCCGTAGTTGGAGGCATACATCACGCCGGCCAGCGCGGCCAGGATGGCGCCGATGATGAAGGTCGCGGAAATGACGGTGTCGGGGCGCACGCCCATCAGGGCGGCGACGCGCGGGTTCTCGGCGGTGGCCCGCATGGCGCGGCCGAGCTTGGTGTAGTGCACCAGCCACATCAGGATGGACAGCGACACGGCGGTGGCGCCCAGGATGAACAGCTGCGTGACGGTGATGACGGCGCCGCCGATCTGGAACGGCTCGGACGGCAGCAGCGTCGGATACGGCTTGTAGTTGGGCTTCCAGATGATCATGGCCAGCGTCTGCAGCAGCAGCGACATGCCGATGGCGGTGATCAGGGGGGCCAGCTTGGGGCTGTTGCGCAGCGGCCGGTAGGCGACCTTTTCGATGGTGAAATTCAGCGCTGCGCAGACGATGAAGGCAATCAGCAGCGAAATCAAGAGGATGATCCAGCCGGGCGTGCCGGGCATCGATTCCTGCATCAGGCCGATGATGGTCCAGCTGGTCAGTGCGCCGACCATCAGCACCTCGCCGTGGGCAAAGTTGATCAGGTTGATGATGCCGTACACCATGGTGTAGCCCAGGGCGATCAGGGCGTACATGCTGCCCAGGACCAGTCCGTTGATGATTTGCTGTAGCAGCACTTCCATAATCCGCTCCGTTTGTTTGAATGAGCCAACTCTGCCGGC
>JAQGMN010000258.1 GCA_028292345.1 Polaromonas sp.
TCGGCGCGCGCATCGGCATTCCGATCGACCAGCAGCCCGAGGACCGGCACCAGGTCACCCGCAAGCTCGGCGCCTTCAAGACGTCGATGCTGCAGGACGTCGAGGCCGGCAAGGCGCTGGAGCTCGACGCACTGGTGACGGTGGTCAAGGAACTCGGCCAGCTGACCGGGGTGCCCACGCCGTTCACCGACGCGCTGCTGGGGCTGGCGCGGCTGAAGGCGCGGGTGCGCGGGCTTTATTGACTTGGCGCCGTTCTGGCACCAAAATAGCGCCAATTTTCACTTTGGCGCCAAAGCATGCCCAATCTATCCATTAAAGACGTTCCCGAGGCCTGGGCGCAAGCCTTGCGCCAGCGCGCGGCGCGCAACCACCGCTCGCTGCAAGGCGAACTCATGGCGATTGTCGAAAAAGCCGTGGGCGACGATGTGGCCACGGCCGCCGATGCACTTGGCGAGCGCGGCCGTCCACGCATCGTCGGCTACGACCCGCGCGGCTGGCCCATCGTGCGTCAGGGCTGGAAGACGCCCGACGAGGTCATCGCCTCCCTGCGTGAAGCATTTGCGCAGCCCGTGGCCGACCAACTCTCCAGCATCGAGCTGATTCGGCAAGACCGGGACAGCCGGTGAGCACTAGCGCGCCCACCCTGTACCTGGCAGAACCCCCGGCACACTACCTGTCACGCCCGCCGCTGGTGGTGGACTGCAGCACCGTGGCCGGCATTGTGTTTTCCGAAGCCTGGCAATCGCAGGCCCGCCAGCAAATCGACGGGCGTGCGCTGCATGCGCCGCACCTTTTTCATTGTGAAATTGCCAGCGTCGCAATCAAAAAACACCGGCGCGGCGAGCCGCATGCCCTGCGCGGCTTGTTTGAAGCCAGCGAAATGGCCATCGACCTGCATCCGGTGGACCCGGTCGCGGTGGCTGAACTGGCCCTGCGCTACCAGCTGTCCGCCTATGATGCGGCCTACCTGTGGCTGGCTGCCGACCTGAAATGCCCACTGGCCACGTTTGACGACAAGCTGGCTGCCGCCGCCCGAGCACATCTGGCCAGCCTGCCCTGATCTCTCTCAGTCCCAGCATTCCCGGCATTCAACGCACCGCATTCACAGCACCACGACATGGCAACACCCAACCCAACGCCTGCGCCCCGCGCGCAGGACCGATTTTTCACCCTGCTCAAGCAGGGCATTCTCAAGCTCGACCTGGCCGAACTGGACTTTGGCATTTACCGCATCCTGAACTACCGCCGCCAGCAGGTCATGGCCTATCTGGACGACGCCCTGCCCGGCCGCATCACCGCCTGGACCAATGCGCTGGCCCACGGCAGCGGGCGCGAGCTGGCCGGGACCGAAGCCGACAACTGCTACTACCACCTGCACACCTTTTTTGCCCGCTACTGGGACGACGGCGACTTCATCCCGCGCGCCCGGCGCGGCGGCAGCGCGGCCTATGCCGTGCCCTACAACGGGCAGGACACCCACTTTCACTGGGCCACCAAGGGCAGCCATTACGTCAAGAGCGGCGAACTCTTTGCCCGCTATGCCTACAAGGACGGCGCGCACGAGGTGCGTTTCACCCTGGCCCGCGCCGAAGTCGAAAAAGACAATGCCAAGGGCAGCGCCAAAAACTTCTTTCCGGACCGCATGTAGGCAATCGATGGCGGGTTCGAGCTGGCCTGGGCATGGCGCGCCGCCACCGACGCGGAAAACAAACGCTATAAAAACAAAAGCGCCACCCGCGTCAAGGACGAAGACGAGGGCGACCTGTCGCTTGAAAGCGACGACGAAACGCCGGCCACCGAAGGCGCCAGCCTGCAAGAGCGCGTGCTCAACGCCTGGCTGGCCGGCAACGACTTCAGCGCCGCCAAGGCGCCCGGCTCCTTGAATCCGGTGTTGCTGGCCAAGCATGCCCGGCTGTTCGTGCGCAAGCACAGCAGCGACTTTTTCGTGCATCCGCAGCTGGGCGAATTCCTGCGCGGCGAGCTGGACGTGTACCTGAAACACGAATTCGTGCAGGTATGGGACGCGCCGGATGCGGAACTGGCCCGCATCCGCAACAAATTCAACCTGGTGCGCCAGATTGCGCTGGACCTGATTGCATTTCTCGACCAGATCGAGCGCTTTCAGGCCACGCTGTTTGAAAAGCGCAAGTTCGTGCTGCAGGCCGACTACCTGGTGCAGTGCAGCTGGCTGCTGCGTGAAGGCGGCGACGACGGCCAAAAGCTGGTGCTTGAAGCCGCCGGCAACGCCGCGCAGGCGCAGGAATGGGCCGGCTGGGTCGGGCAGAAAACCACCGCCAAGGGCAAGAAGCCAGAGGGCAAGAAGCTATTGGCCGCTTACCCGCATTTGCCACTGCACACCCGGCATTTCAGCGTCGGCTTCAAGGCGCGCATGCTGGCCTGCTTTGACGACCTTGAAGCCGCGCTGGGCGGCGAACTGGTGCATGCCGACAACTATGCCGCGCTACGCACGCTGGAGCCGGCGTACCGGGAGCGGGTAAAGTGCATTTATATTGATCCGCCGTACAACACCGGCGGCGACGGCTTTTTGTACAAGGACGAGTTCACCCGGCACAGCGCCTGGGCGTCGCTGATGGACACGCGCCTGCAGGCTTCGCGCGCCGTGCTGTCCGCACACGGCGTGCTGTTTGGCTCCATTGACGACAACGAGCACAACCATTTCCGGCAGGTGCTGGACCGCCAGTTTGGCGCGGAAAATTTTGTCGCCGATGTGATCTGGCAGAAGAAATACGCGCCGCAAAACGACGCCACCTGGTTCAGCGATGACCACGATTACCTGCTTTGCTATGCGAAGAACAAGGCGGGCTGGACGCCGACGAAGCTGCCTCGGGAGAACAAGCAAGACAAGCTTTTCACCAACCCTGACAACGACCCACGTGGCCCGTGGCTGTCGGGCGACTACACATCGAACAAATCTGCCGATGAACGGCCCAACCTTTACTACCCTGCCCTGAACCCGATCACTGGCGAAGAAGTCATGCCGGCTCGGGGCCGCGTGTGGGCTTATGCCAAAGAGCAGCACCAGCAAAATGTGCAGGAAAACCGCGTCTGGTGGGGCGAGCAGGGGCAACTCAAGGCACCGCGCTACAAACGCTTTCTCACCGAAGTCGGCGACCTGGTTCCCCGCACCATCTGGCCTTATGACGAGGTCGGCCACAACCAGGAAGCCATCCAGATTCTGCGCGGCATGTTTGACGACGGCATGGCATTCACCGCGCCCAAGCCGCCCCGGCTGGTCGAGCGCTGCATCCGCATTGGCGCGGGCAGCATCACCCTCGATTTCTTCGCCGGCTCGGGCACCACCGGCCATGCCGTCATCAACCTCAACCGCGAAGACGGCGGCGCGCGCAAGTTCCTGCTGGTCGAGCAGGGCGAGTATTTCGACACCGTGACGCTGCCGCGCATTGCCAAGGTGATGACCGCGCCCGAGTGGACAGACGGCGCGCCCCGGGACACCGTGCAGCACGCGGACGCCGGCAACGCCGGTCACTGGAGCCGCCGCACCCTGCCGCTGGTGCGCGTGCTGCGGCTGGAGCGTTCCGAAGCCAGCCTGAATGCGCTGGATTTTGAACAAAATACGGCTTCTTCGATTAACCCGCCTGCGCAACTAGCGATTGATTTGGTAGCGCATGACGAGCAAAGCCATCTGCTGCGCT
>JAQGMN010000259.1 GCA_028292345.1 Polaromonas sp.
CCGCATGACGCGGACGACCGCTTCTTTCCGATGCTCAACATCCAGCAGCAGTACCTGGAGGAATATTTGATCGATGCCTGCCAGGCCAACCCGCTGGTCGACCTGCGCTGGGGCAACAAGGTCGTCGGATTGGACCCGGCGACCGGCCTGGCCCGGGTGACCATCGACACGCCCGAAGGCCCGTACCTGTTGGAGGCCGACTGGCTGGTGGCCGCCGACGGGGGGCGCTCGGACATCCGCGCGGCCATGAAGCTGCAGATGGAAGGCTCGTCGTACGAGGGCCTGTTCTTGATTGCCGACATCCGCATCGACCTGCCACTGCCGACCGAGCGCCTGGCCTATTTCGACCCCGAATGGAACCCCGGCAACACCATTTTGATGCACCGCGAGCCGCACGGCATCTGGCGCGTGGACTACCAGCTGCCGCCCGGCGAGACGCCCGAGCAGGCGCTGCGGCCCGAGTCGCTAAAAAGCCGCATCGACGCGCAACTGGCCATGATCGGCCACGCCGGCGTGCCGTGGGAGATGGACTGGAATTCGGTCTATTCGGCGCGCACGCTGACGCTGCCCGACTATGTGCAGGGCCGGGTGATCTTCACCGGCGACGCGGCGCACCTGCTGCCGATCTTCGGCGTGCGCGGCGCCAACACGGCGTTCCAGGACGCGCAGTCGCTGGCCTGGCACCTGGCCTTCGTGGTCAAGGGACTGGCGGGCGACAAGCTGCTGGCCAACCACAGCGCCGAGCGCGTCGGCGCGGCGCGCGAGATCATCGACGAGGCGGGCAAGAGCACGCGCTTCATGGCGCCGCCCAGCCGGGGCTTCCGGCTGCTGCGCGACGCCGTGCTGTCGCTGTCGCTGACCGAGGAATTCGTGCGGCCGCTCTACCACTGGCGCACCTCGCGTCCGCACGAGTACACCGATTCCATGCTCAACAGCCAGGGCGACGACAACGCGCTGTTCCGCTCCGGCCCGGCGCACGGCGCGCCGCCGCAAAACATCCGCCTGGCGCCCGACGACTTTTTGCTCGACCACCTGGGCGGCGGCTTCGAGCTGCTGTACTTCACCCAGGCGGCCGCCATTCCCGAAGCCCTGCGGCAAGTGGTCGAGGCCACCCGCGCCCGGGGCGTGCCGCTCCGGGTGACGGCCGTCGGCGCCGCCCAGCCGGTGGCCGGCGCCGACCTGACACTGGCGGACGCCGAGGGCCACTTCCGCAAGCGCTACGGCGTGCAGGCCAGCGGCGCCGCCTACCTGCTGCGCCCCGACCAGCATGTCTGCGCGCGCTGGCTGACGCTGGACGCCACGCGCCTGCAAGCCGCGCTGATCACCGCCCTGCCCCAGTAACCGGAGTGCTTCATGACCGCCATCAAAAACGCCCTGACCATCCCGGGACTGGAAACCGTGTACGACGCCCTGGCGGCCGCCATCGACCAGGCCGGCCCGGACAAGGCCGAACTGTTCCTGGTCAAACTCGCCCTGCTCAATGCCAACGCCCTGGCCAGCCCCCAGGCTTTCCAGTCCCATGTCCAGGCCGCGCTGCGCGACCTGTGACGCCCGTGCAAGCGTGAACTTTATTTTTACCAAGGTGCCCCATGAAAATCCAGAAAATCCATCACGTCGCCTACCGCTGCAAGGATGCCAAGGAAACCGTCGAGTGGTACGGCAAGTACCTGGACATGAACTTCATCCTGGCGATTGCCGAGGACGAGGTCCCCTCGACCAAGGCGCCCGACCCCTACATGCATGTTTTTCTTGATGCCGGCAACGGCAACGTGCTGGCTTTTTTCGAGCTGCCGACCCAGCCGCCCATGGGCCGCGACCCCAACACGCCCGAATGGACCCAGCACCTGGCGCTGCAGGTCGAATCGATGGACGCGCTGATGGACGCCAAGGCCAGGCTGGAGGCCGGCGGCATCGCGGTGCTGGGGCCGACGGACCACACCCTCTTCAAGTCCATCTATTTCTTCGACCCGAGCGGACACCGCCTGGAGCTGTGCGCCAACACCGGTACGCCGAAGATGGCCAGGATGCTCGACGAGGCCAAGTGGGACATGCTCAACGAATGGGCGCTGACCAGGAAGGCACCGCAGCATGCGCGCTGGATGCATGACGGCAGCCATGCCGGAGAATGATGCCCATGACACTCCTCAACGAAACCCACGACCCGGCGCTGCGCAGCTGGGTCGCCTCGGCCAATGCGCCGGGCAATGACTTTCCGATCCAGAACCTGCCTTTCGCGGTCTTTCGCCGCAGCGGCACGCTGGAGGCCTTTCGTGGCGGCGTCGCCATTGGCGACCAGATCCTGGACCTGGCTGCGGCGGCGGCAACCGACGTGTTCAGCGGGGAAGCCGCGCCTGCGGTGCATGCCGGCGCGCACGACAAGCTCAATGACCTGATGGCGCTGGGCCCGCCCTCGTGGCGCGCCTTGCGCCTGGCACTGTCGCGCGCCCTGCGCGAAGGCGCGGCAGAACAGGCCGCGCTGGCCGCCTGCCTGGTGCCGCAGTCGGATGCCGAGTACGGCGTGCCGGCGCGCATCGGCGACTACACCGATTTCTACACCTCGGTGCACCATGCCACCAACATCGGCCGGCAGTTCCGCCCCGACAACCCGCTGCTGCCCAACTACAAATGGGTGCCGATCGGCTACCACGGCCGGGCGTCGAGCATCCAGGTGTCAGGCCAGAGTTTTCACCGGCCCGTGGGCCAGACCCTGCCGCCCGGCGCCACCGAGCCGGTTTTCGGCCCGAGCAAGCGGCTGGATATCGAGCTCGAACTCGGCATTTTTGTCGGCACCGGCAATGCGCTGGGCGAGCCGGTAGCCATGGCGCAGGCTGAAAGCCATGTGTTCGGCATCTGCCTGCTCAACGACTGGTCGGCCCGGGACATCCAGGCCTGGGAATACCAGCCGCTGGGGCCTTTTCTCTCGAAGAGCTTCGCCACCACGATCTCACCGTGGATCGTGACATTAGAGGCCTTGGCTCCGTACCGTGTGCCGTTCACGCGGCTAGACAGCGACCCGCAGCCCCTGCCCTACCTGGACTCCGAGGCCAATCGCCAGCAAGGCGCGCTCGACATCGAGCTGCAGGTCGACCTGCGCACGCCCCGGATGCGCGACGCCGGGCAGGAAGGCACCACCCTCTGCCGCACCAGCTACCGCCATGCCTACTGGACCGTGGCGCAGATGGTGGCGCACCACACCGTCAACGGCTGCAACCTGCAGCCCGGCGACCTGTTCGGCAGCGGCACCCTGTCGGGCCCGACGCTGGACCAAGCGGGCGCGCTGATCGAGCTGACCACCGGCGGCAAGCACCCGCTGCTGCTCCCCAATGGCGAAAGCCGCACCTACCTGGAAGACGGCGACGCCGTCGTGATCCGGGGCTGGTGCGAAAAGGCCGGGGCGGCGCGCATCGGCTTTGGCGA
>JAQGMN010000314.1 GCA_028292345.1 Polaromonas sp.
CGGCACGCCTTGCACCACCAGGGCGCGGTCGTCGTCGGTGGCCACGAGTTCGGCGCCGGCGCGCGCGCACTCCTCCGCGGCCAGCCCGGTGAGGTCCACCGCCTCCATCGTGCCGATGTCCGTTTCCCTGGCATCCAGCCGGCTCGCCAGCAGTATTTCGTCGATCAATTGGTCGAGCTCGCCGATGTTGCGCTGGATTTCCTGCCGCACCGAGGCCGAAACCGAAGGGTCCATCAGTTCGATCCCCATCCGGATTCGCGCCAGCGGCGAGCGCAGCTCGTGCGAGGCATTGGCCAGCAGCGATTTGTGCGACTGCATCAGCGTCTCGATGCGCTCGGCGGCATGGTTGAAGCGCCGCGCCAGGAACGCCACCTCGTCGCGGCCTTCGGCATTGATGCGCGCCGACAGGTCGCCCGCGCCCCAGCGCTCCACGCCGCGCTGCAGGGCTTCCAGGCGCAGCGTCAGGCGCCGCATGACCGGGTAGGCGCCCAGGGCCACGGCCAGACCGACCAGTCCCAGCATCCAGCCAAAGCCGAAAGGGGGCCGGTTCCAGGAATTGCCGGCAGGACGCTGGGGCCGGGGCAGCAGCAGGTTCAGCGTCTGGCCGTCGGTGGTGAGCACGTCAAACTCAATGTCGTCGCCGCGCTGGCGGTCGGGCTTGGTCTGCGCCCTGCCGATCACCTCGCCCGCGGCGTTGTGCACCAGCACCTCGCGGATCGGCAACTGCGGCGGGTCACGGCTGAACTGCCAGGCAGCGCCCACCAGGAAGGTCAGCACCATGACGGTGGCCACGACGGCCAGCCAGATGCGCACATACAGGTGCGAGGTGAACCGGGACCAGATCTGCGAACTCACGCGGCGCTCAGTCTTGCTGTTTGGCAAACACATAGCCCACGCCGCGCACCGTCAGGATGCGCTTGGGGTCCTTGGCGTCCAGTTCGATGGCGCTGCGGATGCGGCCCATGTGGACATCGATGGACCGGTCGAAGGCTTCGAGCTCGCGGCCGCGCACGGCTTCCATGATCTGGTCGCGGCTGAGCACGCGACCGGCGCGCTCGGCCAGCGCCACCAGCAGGTCGAACTGGTAGGAAGTCAGTTCGCACAGGTTCCCGGACACCGACACCGAGCGCGCATCGCGGTCGATCTCCAGCGAGCCAAAGCGCATCACCTTGTGGTTGCCCGCCGAGGCGCTGTGGTTTCCAGCGGCATCGCCGCCCCGGCGCAGCACGGCGCGGATGCGCGCCAGCAACTCGCGCGGCTCGAAAGGCTTGGGCAGGTAGTCGTCGGCGCCGATTTCCAGGCCGACGATGCGGTCCATCGGGTCGCCCTTGGCGGTGAGCATCAGCACGGCGGTGCGCGCCGAATCGCCGCCCTGGCCCTTGATGCGGCGGCACACTTCCAGGCCGTCCATGTCGGGCAGCATCAGGTCCAGGATCACCAGGTCGGCCGGGCCGGCCTGCAGCGCTTCCAGGCCGCCGGCACCGGTCGCGGCATGGGTGAAGCCGTAGCCCGACTGGCGCAGGTATTCGCCGACCATGCTGGCCAGGCGGGTGTCGTCTTCGATCATCAAAAGTTGCTGTGTCATGCACGGTCCTCTTATTGGAATGGCGCGTCCTTTCACAGGACCTGTCGCCACAGGTTTTCATGGTGCGCCGGGCGCAACAATTGCGCTTGAAGCGGCCGTAAAGTTGGCGTAAACAAATATTTCAATATGCTATTGAATCTGTAGCTATAACTGCCCGTAATTACTGCGCAGGGGTCGTTTTTGACCTTGAAGCCAGGCCAATCAGCAGCAGCACCGGCACCCCCAGCAGGGCGGTGCCGGTAAAAAAGTTGCTGTAGCCAAAAGCATCCACGAAGCGGCCCGAATAACCCGCCAGCGCCTTGGGCAGCAGCAGCATCATCGAGCTGAACAGCGCGTACTGGGTGGCCGAATAGTTGATGTTGGTCAGGCTCGACAAATAGGCGATGAAGGCCGCCGACGCAATGCCGCTGGACAGGTTGTCGGCCGAAATGACGAAGATCAGCGACGTGACATCGTGGCCGCGCGTGCCCAGCCAGGCGAACAGCAGGTTGCTGCCGGCGCTCAGCACCGCGCCGAGCATCAAGACCTTCATCACGCCGAAGCGCATCGCCAGTCCGCCGCCCAGGAAGGCGCCCACCAGCGTCATGATGACGCCGTAGATCTTGGTGACGGTGGCCACTTCGTCCTTGGTGTAGCCCATGTCCACGTAAAACGGATTGGCCATGATGCCCATCACGACGTCGCTGATGCGGTAGACCGCGATCAGCCCCAGGATCAGCAGCGCCTGCCTGCCGTAGCGGCGCAGGAAGTCGGCGAACGGCTCGATCAGCGCGCCCCGGAGCCAGTCGGCGGCGTTCTTGCTCGGCGGCAGTTCGCGGCGCTGGGGTTCGGGCGAGCACAGCACCGTGACCACGCCCAGCAGCATCGACGCGGCCATGACCAGGTAGGCCGCCTGCCAGGCGCCATGCTGGTAGCTCGTCACGCCCACGACTTCGGCCCGCGCCGCGATCCACAGCGCGCCCGCGCCCGACCAGATCATCGCCATGCGGTAGCCGGTCTGGTAGGCGGCAGCCAGCGCGGCCTGGCGCTGCGTGTCCGCCGACTCGATGCGGTAGGCGTCCAGCGCGATGTCCTGCGTGGCCGAGCCGAAGGCGACGGCCAGCGCGCACCACACCACCGGCAGCAATGCCAGCTTGGGATCGGTCAGCGCCATGCAGACCAGCGCCGTCATGATGACCATTTGCGACAGCAGCAGCCAGCTGCGCCGCCGGCCCAGCCAGCGGGTGAGCAGCGGGATCGGCAGCCGGTCCACCAGCGGCGCCCAGGCCCATTTGAAGCCATAGGCCAGGCCGACCCAGCTGAGGTAGCCGATGGTGGTGCGGTCGATGCCCGCCTCGCGCAGCCAGAAGCTCAGCGTGCCGAACACCAGCAGCAGCGGCAGCCCGGCCGAAAAACCCAGCAGCAGCATGCGCAGTGTGGCCGCTTCCGAATAGACGCGCCAGACCTCGCGCCAGCCGGGCTTGGGGGCGGGCGCAGGCCCGCTTTGCGCAGGGCCCGTTGCCGCGGAAACCGGCGATGCGGAGAGAGGAGGTGAAAGGGTTTTGTCTGACATATCGGTTGCGGTTTGTGGCTATTATTCCCGCATGTGCTTTCTATGCGATGTCAAACACCCTGCCTGGCCCGGCCGGCGCGGCTTTTTGCTGGCGGCTGCCGGATCAGCGGCCGCGCTGGCTTCAGTGCCTGTGCTCGCCCAGGTGGACGTGGGCCGCTCGTCGAGCCTGCGCAACCTGGTGCCCGCCGAAGAGCTTGAGGCCGCTTCTGCCCAGCAATATGCAAAACTCCTGGCCGAAGCCAAATCGCAAGGCGCGCTGGCGCCGCCGGGCCATGCGCAGCTGCAGCGGCTGATCGCCATATCCAGGCGGCTGATACCGCACACAGCGCAATGGAACGAACGCGCGAAACAATGGCGCTGGGAAGTCAACCTGATCGGCAGCAAGCAGATCAACGCTTTTTGCATGCCCGGCGGCAAGATCGCGTTCTACACCGGCATCCTGGAGCAGCTCAAGCTCACCGACGACGAGGTCGCCATGATCATGGGCCACGAAATGGCCCATGCCCTGCGCGAGCATGCGCGGGCGCGCATCGCCAAGAGCCAGGGCACCGGCACGCTGCTGTCGCTGGGCGCGCAGCTGCTGGGACTGGGCGAATTGGGCAACGTGGCGGCCAATGTCGGCACCGAACTGCTCACGCTGCGCTTCAGCCGCGACGACGAAAGCGATGCCGACCTGGTCGGACTCGAACTGGCCGCGCGCGGCGGCTACAACCCCCAGGCCGCCGTCAGCCTGTGGGAAAAAATGGCGCAGGCCGGCGGCGGCGCCACCGGGCCCAGCTTCCTGTCAACCCACCCCTCGGGTCCGCAGCGCATCCAGGAACTCCAGTCCAACGTGCCCAGGGTGCAGGGCTTGTACCAGCGCGCACGCAGCAGTTAGCCGACGGCTGTAAACGGCGTTTCTTGCAGGGCTCCGGAATGCCCCAAACCCTTGCATGGGGTGGATAAGCAAGCGCTACCAATCGCAAGTTCCCACGCTGTAGAGCTTAGAACGCTGTAGTTTGCACCCTGGTGCAGATGCTGCACGCTTCAAGGCGTCACCTGTGACGCGCTGACGAAGCTTGTCCAGTCCCACGCCACCCGCCTCCGGGCACTCAAACGTAAGCTCAAATCCATTCAGTTACATCCGGTATCGACTTAGATACATGGAAACAATTCTTTTGATGCTCAGCAATGCATTTTCGCGGCCTTCCGGCCTCTCTGAAAATCAGTTGCGCCATGCCTGAATACCGGCAAACAAGTTAACTATTTCTCATATACCCAGCCCGAAGATAAAAGCTGTGCAGTCGTACGTTTCCGGTGGCAGAATTAAATCAACGGTTTCCCAGTGAAAAGTTTTGGAAAAAAATGCATCCCGGGGACTGTCGGCGGCAGGCAAGGAAATAATAAAAATACACATCGATGCGTTGGCGAATAAAAAACTGCATGGGTTAAAGCAGGTTGAAAAATCTATTTGGTTTCCAGAAAAAAATACTGAACAAGGGAGTGGAGGGAATGCATAGTGCGCTGTCGCGTGTTGAACCGTTCGAGCCTGCCATGGGTGAATCGGACGAGCAAGGCTGGTATGTTGCCTATACCCAGCCCCAGCGTGAACAGCTCGCCCGGGTTAATCTGGAGCTTCAGGGGTTTGAAGCCTATCTTTGCCAATACAAGACATTCAAAAAATCCCCCGAGGGATTAATCGAAGTCTGGCAGCCGATGTTCCCCCGGTATATATTTTTCAGGCCGGCACATTCCGGACAATCGATTTCCGTGGTGCGTTCAACGCGTGGAATTGCCTTCGTGCTCCGGTTCGGCCTGACGCCTGCCTTGTTGAAGCCGGAAGAACTCCGCGCGATCAGGGCATTCGAAAGTGCGCAAAACCAGTCCGATTCGACCCAAACCAGTCCTTTTCAGCCAGGACTTCGGGTGCGACTGCAAAACTGCGGCTTGAGCGGCCTTGAAGGCCTGGTGCATTCGGTTTCCAGCAAACGCGTCACCTTGCTCATCCAGTTGCTGGGCCGGGAAAAAGAATTGCATCTGGAACCCCACCAGATAGAACTGCTCGATCAATAAACATTGCATTCAATAAACAGTGAGGACGGCATTGTCTGGACCTCGCTGTTGCCGGTGGTTGGGATAATGGATTTCGGGTCGGTTGAGTGAGTTAAAAGAAATAAAACATGTGTTTTAGGCCCGGAAAGCCAAAAACACTGCGGTAGCCATTGATTTTCAGCTTGAAGCAATGAAACCAGGCTGAAAGATTGAGGTCCTTAACCCAATCAGGGGTATATAAAACTTATGTCCCAGGCCGCATCAGTGATTTCTCTGGGATATTTAATTCACCCAATGTTTTCGGGCCTTTAAAGCGCCGGATTCATGGAGGATTCTCCATAACGCCGTTAACGTCCATAACGTATGGCGCCCCAAATCAACCAATGTCTTGAATGGCCTAAAACCTGAGCAGGTTTTACCGGCGGTGGTTTTAAATAAATTCGCGGCATTCCATTTATTTTGCAAATCCGAAAGCGTTATTTCAGTTGCATGGTTGAGGTGTGTCCGCGTTTCCCGGAAATGCCATGTTTCCAGCCGGTCAAGCAAATTCTGTTTTTACTGTAACGGGGCTAACACTGCCCGATTCAAAAAGCGAGGTCCGTGATGTACGTCCAGCCACTCAACCTTCCCCCTCCGCAGTCTGTCATGCGCCAGGACCCCGAAACCAATCTGCTTGACCTGCTGGGCGTGGTGGCGGACAACCGCTGGCTGATTGCAGGCGTCACGGCGCTGGCATTGCTGCTCGGAGGCGCTTATGCGGTCCTGACGACGCCCGTGTATGAAGCCAATTCCCTCATACAGGTGGAGGAAACCAAGGAAAACACGGCTTCGACAGCCAGCGCGCTGGGGGCGGCGGCCAACCTGTTTGAAATCAGGTCGCCGGCATCGGCCGAGATGGAGATCCTGCGCTCACGCCTGGTCGTCGGACAGGCGGTGCGAAGCCTTCAACTGGATCTGGCGGTCTGGCCCAAATACGTTCCCCTCATCGGCAAGTGGCTGGCACGTGGGGCCACATCGCCTTCCGAGCCGGGCTTTCTGGGCATGAAGGGCTATGTCACCGGGAACGAATCGCTGAAAGTGGAGAGTTTCGTCGTCCCGCCCAAGTTTGAGACCAAGCGCTTTGCAGTCCGCCTCAACGGCAATGGCTACGACCTGGTCTCGCCCGATGGCAGCACCCTGGCCAGCGGCAGTTTCGGTACTCCCCTTGCGTTCACCGTGGGCGGACAGAAGGGCCAGATGCTGGTCAGCGCGGCGGTGGGAAAACCAGGGGCCGAATTCAACCTGGTGCGGTTTCCGCAACTCGCGGTGATTGAAGGACTGCAGCGGTCCCTGTTGATCGCTGAGCAGGGCCGCCAGTCGGGCGTCATTCTCACCAGCCTGACGGGCAGCGACCCTGAAATCATTGCCAAAACCCTCAACGAAATCGGCCTGACCTATGTTCGCCAGAACGTGGCGCGCAAGGTCGCGGAAGCAGAAAAGATGCTGGGTTTCCTGAAAGTCAACATGCCGCAACTGCGCGCGAAGATCGAGCAGTCTGAAAACAAGTTCAACCAGTTTCGCAATCGCAATGGCGCTTTCGACCTGACCACCGAGTCCAAGGTGGTGCTCGACCAGTCGGTCAAGCTCCAGACTTCACTGCTCGACCTGCAGCAAAAGCGATCGGACCTGGACGGGCGCTTTGGTTCCAAGCATCCCAGCATTCAAACCATTGACGTGCAGATCAAGAGCCTGACCAACGAGCTGGCGGCGATCAACAACCGCATGAAGACGTTTCCAGCCGTCGAGCAGGATTTCCTGCGGCTGACGCGCGACATGAAGGTGGATACGGAACTGTACGCAAGCCTGCTCAACAGTTCGCAGCAACTTCAGCTGGTCACGGAAGGCAAGGTGGGCAACGTACGCATTGTGGACGTGGCGGCGGTGCCCCAGGTTCCCATCAGGCCCCTGCCCATGAACATCACGGCCACCGCCGGAATGCTGGGCCTGCTGACGGGACTGCTGTTTGCATTCTTGCGCAACAGCATGCGCGACGGCATCCGGCATCCGACGGACATCGAGCAACGGGCGGGGCTGCGCGTTTTTTCCACCATTCCGTTCAGCAAGGTGCAAGCCAGGCAGTTGCTCCGGATTGGCGGCAAGTCCACCGGACAGCATATTCTGGCCATCACGTCTCCGGATGAGCCGGCCATTGAAAACCTTCGCAGCCTGCGCACTTCGCTGCAGTTCGCGATGGCCGATGCCACCAGCCCGATCGTGCTGGTCACCGGCCCGACTGCGGGCACCGGCAAATCCTTCATCAGCAGCAACTTCGCGGCAGTCCTGGGGGCGGCCAACAAGAAGGTGCTGCTGGTGGATGCCGACCTCCGAAAAGGCCACCTGCACCATTACTTTGGACTGGAGCAGGGCGCCGGGTTCAGCGATGTCCTGAGCGGCAATGTGAAGCTGGAAGACGCGCTGCACCGCAAGATTGCGCCGAATGTCGATTTCCTGGCGGCGGGGTCCATCCCGCCCAATCCCGCGGAACTGCTCATGACCGGCGCCACCCAGCAGCTG
>JAQGMN010000321.1 GCA_028292345.1 Polaromonas sp.
ACCTTGAGCAGGCCATGGCGCGCATAGGTGTCGGCAATCGACAGCGGCACCACGCCGATCATGTCGGTTTCGGCGATCAGGTTGGTGGTCGTCAGGATGGACGCGGTTTCGATCAGGCCCCGGGGCAAGGGCGCCTGCTGCATCCGGAACTCCTGCTCCAGCACTTCGCGCATCGGGCTGCCGGCGGGCTGCAATATCCACGGGTAGCCCAGCAGGCTGGAAAACGGCACTGACTTCTGGCTGGCCAGCGGGTGATGGATGCCCACGACGACCGCGAGCGCCTCGTTTTCGAGCGGCGTGAACACATAGTCAGCCCATTGGTCGCCGCGAATTCGCCCCACGGCCACATCCAGCACGCCTTCGCGCAGCAGCTCCAGGAGCCGGTCGCTGGTGTCGAGCATCACCTCGATCGACAGCAGCGGATAGGCCTTTTTCAGCGCCATGATGGCCTGCGTCAGCAAGGTCGGCGACGGCGCCATGATGCTGCCCACCGACAGCCGGCCGCTGCTGCCCAGCTGCAACTCGGCCAACTCGCGCGTCATCGACTCGATGGAGCCGCGCAGGCCGCGAAAATACCCCAGCACGCTGGTTCCCGCCGGCGTCAGCTTCTGCCCGCGCCCGACCCGCTCGAACAATCTTTGCCCCAGCGCCGACTCCAGCTCCTGGATCATCTTGGTGGCCGCTGGCTGCGTCATGCCCAGTTCGCCGGACGCCTTGCGCAAGGTGCCGTGCTCGCCCACGGCCAGGATCAGGGCGACCTGCCGCATGCGCAGGCGGTTGAGAAGCTGGGGAATGGGCGATGGATTCGACATGGCGGACGGGCGCGGAACGCCTGGTTGACTGAGCGATTGATTGATCACCCCAGCTTATCAAATAATCAATTATTTTGAATTTACGTCAAGTGTCAGCATACCTACCATCACTTCCATTCATCGACCGCCAATCATCCGGAGACAAACCCATGAAACTTTATCCCGCACTGCTGGTAGCCGCCTGCGCCCTGGCCTGCCAGGCGACTGCCACCGCCCAGCAGGACTGGCCAAGCCGGCCGGTCAAAATCCTGGTGGGCTCGGCACCCGGCGGTGGCACCGACGCCATGGCGCGCGCCGTCGCCGACCGGCTCGGGCCACTGCTCAAGCAGCCGGCGGTGGTCGAAAACCGTCCCGGCGCGTCGAACACGCTGGCCGCCGACGTCACGGCCAAGTCCACCGACGGCCACACGATGGTCATGGGCGTCTCGACCGCGCATGCCATCGCGCCGCACCTGCTCAAGCTCGGCTACGACAGCGACAAGGACCTGGTGCCGGTGGTGTTCGTCGGCGCGGTGCCCAATGTTCTGGTGGTCAACAATGCGCTGCCGGTCGATTCGGTGCTCTCGCTGATCAAGCTGGCCAAGGAAAAGCCCGGCCAGCTCAACTATGCCACCAGCGGCTCGGGCAGCACGCAGCACATCGCGGCCGAGCTGTTCAAGGACCAGGCCGGCGTGTTCATCACGCACATTCCCTACCGGGGCAGCGGCCCGGCGCTGATCGACCTGGTCGGCGGCCAGGTGCAGATGAGTTTCGACACCATGCCGTCGGTGCTGGGCCAGATCAAGAACGGCCGCATCAAGGCGCTCGCCGTGGCCAGCAGCAAGCGCAATCCGCAGCTGCCCAATGTGCCGACCCTGGCCGAAGCCGGCCTCAAGGGGGTGGAAATGAGCGCCTGGTACGGCATCTATATGCCGTCGTCGACGCCCAAGGCGGTTCAGGAGCGCGTTCACACCGAAGTCACCCGGGTGCTTGCCCTGCCCGAGACGCAAACCCGCCTGGGCGCCATCGGCGCCGACCTGACCCCGATGACGCAGACGCAGTTCGCCGCCTTCCACGCGGCTGAAAACAAGCGCTACGGCGACCTGATCGCCAAGAAAAACATCAAGCTGGACTGATCCCATGAACACGCAGCAAACACCCGTCATTGCCTTGACCCTGGGCGACGCGGCCGGCATCGGGCCCGAACTGATCGCCCGCCTGCTGGGCCAGCCCGGCATCACCGGCGCCGCCAACATCGTGCTGGTCGGCGATGCCTGGCTCTGGCAGGAAGGCCAGGCCACCGCCGGGCTCACCGTTGCGACGCAACCGGTTTCGACATTGACCGAGGTGCGCGGCCGGGCCGACCACAGCCTGCCTGCCTTCCTGGCCGTCGAGACGATCCGGCCGGAGCAGGTGCAGCGCAGCCAGGCGCAGGCGGCCTGCGGCGCGTCGGTGCTGCAGGTGCTGAACCTGTGCATGGACGGCGCCAAAGGCGGCGAAGTCGATGCGATCTGCTTCGCACCGCTGAACAAATTCGCCATGAAGCTGGGCGGGCTCGGGCATGAGGACGAGCTGCACCACTTTGCCCAATACCTGGGCGTGACCGGGTATTTTTGCGAGTTCAACACGCTCGGCAACCTGTGGACCTCGCGCGTGTCGTCGCACATTCCGCTCAAGGACGCGGCGGCGATGCTCAGCCAGGAGCGCATCGTGGATGCGGCCCGGCTGATATACCGGTCGTTGCAGGCCAGCGGCACGGCACATCCGAAGGTGGCGATTGCCGCCTTCAACCCGCACGGCGGCGACGGCGGCAGCTGCGGCCGGGAAGAAATCGACATCATCGCGCCGGCGGTTGAAGCCCTGCGCGCCAGCGGTTTTCCGGTCGATGGCCCCTTTCCCGCCGACACCATCTTTTTGAAGGCGCGGGACGGCCACTACCAGGCCATCGTCACCATGTACCACGACCAGGGCCAGATCGCCATCAAGCTGATGGGCTTCAGCAAGGGCGTCACGGTGCAGGGCGGCCTGCCGGTGCCCATCACCACGCCGGCGCACGGCACGGCCTACGACATTGCCGGCCAGGGCCTGGCCGACGTGAACGCCACGCTCAACGCTTTTCGCATCGCCTGCCGCATGGGTGCGGCACGGCTTCATTCCTGAAAAATAAAGAGGTCCACCATGAAGATCAAATCCGTCCGCGCTCGTGTTTTCGAGTGGAAGGGCAAGACCGTTCCGCCGCAGGGCAACTTTGGCTCCAACGCCATGGACATGGTGTATTCCAACACCGATTCCATGAGCACCTTCCGCTTCCATTCGTGGACGGTGGTCGAGATCGAGACCGACGACGGCATTGTCGGCCTGGGCAATGTGGCGCTGGCGCCTGCGATTGCCAAGGCCATCATCG
>JAQGMN010000381.1 GCA_028292345.1 Polaromonas sp.
GTTGGCGCGCCAGTTGCTGGTGTTCGGGCGAGGTAATGCTGTGCATGGCGCGGCTGATGGATTGCTCGATATCGATCGCCGGGTAATGGCCCGATTCGGCCAGCGAGCGATTCAACACGATGTGGCCGTCGAGAATGGCGCGCGCGGCATCGGCGATCGGGTCCTGCTGGTCATCACCTTCGGTCAGGACCGTGTAGAAAGCCGTGATCGAGCCGCCGCCGGAGCGACCATTGCCGGCCCGTTCCACCAGAGCCGGCAGCTTGGCAAAAACCGACGGCGGATAACCTTTGGTGGCAGGGGGTTCACCGATGGCGAGGGCTATTTCCCGCTGCGCCATGGCATAGCGCGTGAGTGAATCCATGATGAGCAGTACGTTCTTGCCCTGGTCGCGGAAGTGTTCGGCGATGGCGGTCGCGTAGGCCGCGCCCTGCAGGCGCATGAGCGGCGGTGTGTCGGCCGGTGCGGCCACGACTACGGAACGGGCCATGCCGTCCGTGCCGAGGATCTGTTCAATGAATTCCTTCACCTCCCGACCGCGCTCGCCAATCAGCCCCACCACGATCACGTCGGCAGTGGTGTAGCGCGCCATCATGCCGAGCAACACGCTCTTGCCTACGCCAGAGCCGGCGAACAGGCCCATGCGCTGGCCGCGCCCCACGGTCAGCATCGCATTGATCGCGCGAACGCCCACGTCCAGCACGTCCTTGATCGGCGCGCGGGTCAGCGGATTGACCGGCGCCCGCGACAGCGGCACTTCCTGGTCGACATCGAGCGGCCCGAGGCCGTCGAGCGGCCGGCCCGAGGCATCGACCACGCGGCCCAGCATGCCTTCGCCCACCGGCAGGCGCTTGGTGCGCGGGCCGGCGCCGCCCGCTCCGGCAGGCGACTCCGGTGCATAGACGCGCGCGCCCGGCAGCAGGCCGTCCACCGCGCTGAGCGGCATCAAGAGGATGCGGTCGCCGGCAAACCCGACCACCTCGGCTTCGGCGGTCTTGTCCGGGTAGCCGGGCGGCAACTCGATCAGGCAGTCGCTGCCCACCGGCAAACGCAGGCCCACCGCTTCAAGCACCAGGCCCACCGCGCGCGTCAGCCGCCCGTAGCTGCGGACCGGCACCGCCAGGCCGACCGCCACCCGCGCCTCGCCCAGCGCCGACTTCCAGGCAGCCACGTGCGGATTGGCATCAGTGCCCTCGGACTGGTCTGTCATGCTGGCTCGGCATCTTCTGGCGTCGCCGGTGTTTCGGGCGCAGGCTGGCGCGCCAGCGCTGCGCTCACGCGCTCCCAGCGCGCCTGCACGGTCGCGTCGCGTTCGCCGCTGTGGGCGGTGACGCGGCAGCCGCCGCGTGCGATGGTCGCATCGGTGCGCACGCGCCAGCCGGCGGTCTTCAGGTCGTCGGCCAGCAATTCCTTCACCAGCGCCGCATCGTCGGGATGCAGCAGCAGTTGCGGCGCGCCCGCCAGGCTCGGCTCGGCCTGCAGCAGCTCATGCACCACGGTCAGGATGGCCTGCGGCTCGGCGGCCAGCGCCTGGCCCAGCACCTGGCGGGCAATGTCGAGCGCCAGCGCCAGCAGGTCGTCGGCCACGCTGCCCTGGGCCAGGTGAAGGGCAGCGGGCAGGGCCTGCGCCAGAGACTGCAGTTCCGCAGCCTGCGCCTGGACGGCCGCCAGCCCGGCGGCATGGCCTTCGGCCAGGCCCTGCGCATAGCCTTGCTCGCGGCCTTCGGCTTGGCCTTCCTGGCGGGCCTGAAGCCGCAGCCCGGCCAGTTCGGCCTCGCTGATGCGCAGGCTCGGCGCCGGTGGCGGCTGCTCGGGTGCCGGCGCATGCTGAAGGCTGGCGTGCGGAACGGGTTTTTGCGTGAACGATGCCATTTCCCAGCGTTCCCAGGCGCTTTGCGCTGCCTTGGTGCCCGCCGGCAGCGATGCAGCCGATGCTTCCGTCAGGTATTTTCCGGCATCGAACCGGTGCAGGGCGGGTTGGCTAGACATAGGCGTCGTTGCCCTGGCCGCCCAGCACCAGTTCGCCCGAATCGGCCAGGCGGCGAACGATCTGCAGGATGCTCTTCTGCTCTGCCTCGACCTGCGACACGCGCACCGGGCCGCGCATTTCGATGTCCTCGCGCAGCATGTCCGCCGCACGGGTGGACATGTTTTTGAGGAACTTGTCGCGCATTTCCTGCGGCGAGCCCTTGAGCGCGATGATCAGCGACTCCGACTCGATTTCCTTGAGCAGCAGCTGGATGCCGCGATCCTCGATCAGCAGCAGCTTTTCGAACAGGAACATCTCGTCGATGATCTTCTGCGCCAGCTGCTCATCCTGCGCGCGGAGGTGCTTGATCACGCTTTCTTCCTGCGCGCTGTTGATCAGGTTGACGATTTCCGCCGCGGCCCGCACGCCGCCCAGGCGGCTGCGCTTGGTGCCTTCGCCCGACAGCATGTTGTTGAGCACATCGGTCAGTTCCTTGAGCGCCGCCGGCTGCACGCCGCCAAAGGTGGCAATGCGCATGACCGCATCGTCGCGCACCCGCTCCGGGAATTTTTCCAGCACCGCGGCGGCCTTGTCGCGGTCCATGTGCACCAGCAGCGTGGCAATGATCTGCGGATGCTCGTCATGGATCAGCTCGACCACCTCGCCGGCCTCCAGGTGGTTCAGGCGTTCAATGCCCGTGGCCGTTTCGCTGGGCTCGAAGATGCTGTCGAGCAGGGTGGCCGCGCGGTTGTTGCCCAGCGCCTTGTTCAGGACCGTCTTCAGGTAGCTGCCGGAGTTGATGTGAATCGCCGAATACTGCTCGGTTTCGACCCGGAACTCTTCCAGGATGGCATTGGCTTCCTCGCGCTTGACCTGGGTCAGCTTGGCCATGGTCTCGCCCAGCAGCTGGATTTCGGACGGCGACATGAGCTGCAGCACGCTGCCGGCGCCTTCTTCGCCCAGCGACATCAGCAAGATGGCGCTTTTCCTGAGGTGCTTATTCATCTTTTTCCGCCATCCATTGCTTGATCAGCATGGCCACGACCTGCGGGTTCTTCGCGGAAGTGGCATGCGCGTACTGAATGTTTTCGACAATGCGCTGCTCGCGCCGCTCCTTGGCCTCTGCCTGCCGGGCTGCTGCCGTCTGCGCCTGCGATGGCGCCTGCTCCACGGAGTTCAGGGCGAGCGGTGATTCTTCCGCTTCCTCCAGTTGCAACGGGGCCGGCGGGTACAGGTGCTTGCGCAGCAGGGGCCGCAGCACGGCAAACCAGGCAAACAGGGCCAGCAGCGCCAGCAGCAGATAGGTGCTGCCGGTCTTGGCCAGCTCGATGTTCTCGGGCTGCTTCCACAGCGGCAGTTCAACGGCGTCGGCGGCGTCGGAGGCAAAAGCGCTGTTGACCACGTTCAGCGAGTCGCCCCGCTCGGCGCTGAAGCCCATGGCTTCCTTGACCAGGTTGTTGACCTGCTCCAGTTCGGTCGCCGTCAGGGCCTTGGCCGCGCGCTTGCCCTGCGCATCGACGCTGCCCCGGTAATTGACCACCACCGCGACCGACAGCCGCTTGATGCCGCCGGCGCCTTGCTGCACATGGCGGATCGAGCGGTCCAG
>JAQGMN010000387.1 GCA_028292345.1 Polaromonas sp.
ATTTCGACAAAAAGACCTACAAGGAATTTCGCGAAGGCACCTCGGGCCGCTTCGTGGGCGTGGGCATCGAAATCGCCCAGGAGGATGGGCTGGTCAAGGTGGTGTCGCCGATTGAAGGCTCTCCCGCGGACCGCGCCGGGCTCAAGCCGAATGACCTGATCACCCGCATCGATGACACAGCGGTCAAGGGCCTGAGCCTCAATGATGCCGTCAAGAAAATGCGCGGCGAACCGCAGACCAAGGTGTTGCTGACGATCTTTCGCAAGGACGAAAGCCGCACTTTTCCGGTCAGCATCATGCGCGAGGAAATCCGTACCCAGTCGGTCCGCAGCAAGGTGATCGAGCCGGGCTATGCCTGGGTTCGCCTGAGCCAGTTCCAGGAACGGACGGTGGACGATTTTGTTACCAAAATGGAACAGATTTACAAACAGGAGCCCAAGCTCAAGGGTCTGGTGCTCGACCTGCGCAACGACCCGGGCGGTCTGCTGGATGCCGCCGTGGCGGTGTCGGCGGCCATTTTGCCTGAAAACGTGACCGTGGTCTCCACCAACGGCCAGCTGGCTGAAAGCAAGTCGGTCTACAAGGCCTCGCCGGAGTTCTACCAGCGACGCAACGGGTCCGACCCGCTCAAGCGGCTGCCTGCGGCCCTGAAGAACGTTCCGCTCGTGGTGCTGGTGAACGAAGGTTCGGCCTCGGCCAGCGAGATCGTGGCCGGCGCCCTGCAGGATTACAAGCGCGCCACCATCATGGGCACGCAGACCTTCGGCAAGGGCTCGGTGCAGACGGTCCGGCCGCTGGGTCCCGACACGGGCATCAAGCTGACCACGGCGCGCTATTACACGCCAAGCGGAAAATCGATCCAGGCGCGCGGCATTGTGCCGGACGTGATGCTTGACGAAACAGCCGAAGGCAGTCCTTTTGCCGCGTTGCGCACCCGCGAGGCCGACCTGGAAAAGCACCTCAACAGCGGCCAGGGCGCCGAAGTCAAGGACCCGGGCCGTGAAAAGGCACGCGAGGAAGCCCTCAAGCGCCTAGAGGAAGAAGCCAAGAAAACGCCAGAGCAGCGCCGTCCACCCGAACTGGGAAGCGACAAGGACTTCCAGCTGGCCCAGGCCATCAACCAGCTCAAGGGGCGTCCGGTACTTGTCAGCAAGACAGCCGTGGTCGAACCCAAGAACGAGAAAAAAGAGAACTAGGCGGCTGGTCCGTCTGGTCGAAGCAAAGCCCGTCCGCTTCCGGACGGGCTTTGTCTTTTATGCCTTTTAATGTTCTTCGACTGCGGCTACCGCGCCCAGAACAGTTGCCATTGAGCAGCCTTTTTTGAATTTCCCAGCACCATGAATGACGAACAACTGCTTCGCTACTCCCGCCATATCCTGCTCGATGAAATAGGCATCAAAGGTCAGGAAAAGCTTCTGGCCTCGCGTGTACTGGTCATTGGGGCGGGCGGACTGGGCTCGCCGGTCGTGCTTTATCTCGGCAGCGCTGGCGTTGGCCACATCACGGTGGTGGACGACGACCGTGTCGATGCCACGAACCTGCAACGCCAGATTGCCCACACCGTGGCGCGCATTGGCCAACTCAAGGCGGTGTCGGTGGTACAGGCCGTGGCCGCCCTGAATCCGGAGGTCGAGGTGGTCCCGGAGGTGCAAAGAGCGGGAGATGCCCTCCTTGATCACCTGGTGCCTCAGGCCGACCTGGTGCTTGACTGCACCGACAATTTTACGACCCGGCATGCCATCAACCGGGCATGCGTCAGGCACCGCAAGCCGCTCGTTTCCGGCGCAGCCATCCGCTTTGATGGCCAACTCATGGTCTTTGACAGTCGCCTGCCAGCATCTCCCTGCTACGCATGCCTTTTTCCAGAATCAGACCTGCCAGAAGAGGCCCACTGCGCCACCATGGGCGTGTTTGCGCCCTTGGTCGGCATTGTGGGCACGATGCAGGCAGCCGAGGCCTTGAAACTGCTGTGCGGCATCGGGCAACCCTTGACAGGGCGGCTTCTGATGCTGGATGGCCGAAGCATGGAATGGCACCAGATGACGCTGGTGCGGAACATGGGTTGCACAGTCTGCGGGACTGCCGAGAACAGTGTCCGAGAGGCTTAAGTAAAAAGCGAATCCGGCTGCGGCCCGCACCTACTTCTTGCCGGTTGCGGCAGCGGGCTGTGCGGCCTGGGAAAGAACAGCGGAACAGTCGGCATTCTCGCCCGGCCCTGTTTCAATCGTCGCCGCCAGTGCCAGCAATGGATTGATGGCAGCCAGGACCAACGCAATGCCAACGCGTCCCGCCATGGCTGATGTTTCTGGTCCAGCTGTGGTGTCGGCAAACGTTCCGCCAATCCGAAGTGGAGAACGCAGGCTCAGGATGCTCATGTCCTTGGGTTGCGGCTTGAACAGGAGGTCCAGCGTTTCATTGGCCAGGCTGATCTGCCCCTGCCCTGTCACGAGGGTATCGCTGGTGTCGAGCACGATTGCGCGGCTGGTCATCAAACCCTGTTTCACATCAAAAGCCGCCGCCGCGCAGCGCAACTGGACCTTGTTGTCGCCACGCACCAGGAATTTGATCACTTCGCCACCATCGAGTCCCATGAACTCAAGCAGGATATTGCTGATCTCGCCCTTGCCCATGAGAATCGCCACATCACCCGAAGCCGAACCCAGCATTTGCGCCACCGAATTGCCGCGGCCTGTCAAGTTGAACTGCCCGCTGAACTTGCCAAAGCCGGTCTTGGTGCTTTCCACGGCAGGAAAGAGCTGATTGAGTTGCAGGGCGCGCACATCCAGCCGGGTGATGATGGCCGCTGGCGCGACGGTCGAGTCGATACGGATGGTGCCTGCCACCGTTCCACCTGCAACCCCCAGAGAAATAGGCTCCAGTTGCAGAATGCCGGCATTCAGCTTGACGTGAACGGAACCTCTGTCGAGCGGCAACTCCTTGACATGCCGGATATCGGCTGCGGAGTAGGTCACGTCGGCATTCATGGATTTCAGCTTGGTCACGTCAAGTGGGGTACGCGGCAA
Organism: Polaromonas sp.; assembly: GCA_028292345.1. Lineage (GTDB taxonomy): Bacteria > Pseudomonadota > Gammaproteobacteria > Burkholderiales > Burkholderiaceae_C > Polaromonas. Next base: position 3,024 of record JAQGMN010000387.1, read on the forward strand.
TACCTTGCCAGGCGCAGTTCCGGTTGGCAAAGCTTTCTTGTTGGCACCAGAGAGCGCCGTCTTGCTGCCTGTTGAAGCGTTCGCGGAATTTGCCCTTGGCGTTGGACTGCCTGAAGGCGCAATGCCAATGACTGGCGCCAGATCCGCGAAATCCATGACCTTTGACTGCACCTTGCCGGTCAGCAGCGGGACCGCCGCAGACTGGTCAAAACTCAGCGAGCCACTGAGGTCAGACTTGCCAAGGAGGCCCTGGATCTGGCTGACAGCCCAGACTTTGTCTTTCTTTTCCAGCTTGCCACGGAGCTTGTAAGGCGGCGTCGCAGGCAGCACAACGCCCAGCAAGCCGTACAGGTCATCCAGATTTTCGCCCTGCAGGTCGAAGGTTGCATCGAAGCCGGCCATGTTGGCTAGATCGGCAATCGAACCTTTTGCATTCAGGCGCGTTTTTCCTGCGGCGGCATTGACTTCAACGGGAAAAGGAGCCTGGGAATCCGTGCTGAACTTCAAGACGCCACCGGTGCGTCCGTTGGCCGTGAACGCACCGTTATTCCAACGCCCCTTCGTATTGAAGCTCAAGGGCAAGTCGTTGCCGGACTCGCGTGCCAATGAAAACTGGACATCAAGGTCTGCGCCCTGCGCCTTCGCAAGATAACTGAGGCTGCCTTTGTCCACTGTGAAAGAGCCAATTTGTGGGGCCGTTCCTTTTTCTGACGTATCCCGCGAAAAAGCCCAGGTTCTACGGCCATCGGGTTCGATTTGCAGACCAATTTGTGGTTCGGTCAGCCTGATGCTGGGAAGTACGACTTTTCCGACCACCAACGGTAGGAGGCGAATGTCAAATTGTGCCGCAGTCGCCTTGAGAAGGTAGGGTTCCTGGGCCCATTCTGGATTTGCAATTTCAACACCTTCTGCGATCACCGTGGTGGTGAGTCCAAGGCGCACTGAAAGATGACGTGTAATCTCGAAGCGCCTTCCAAGTTGCTCTGACACATAGCGGTTGACGGGGCCACGCAGTGAATCCCAGGGAAAGAAAGAAATGACGAGCACCAGCACAATCAATACGATGGCTGTGCCCGCCATCCAATACCGAAGGGTTGAGGATTTGAAGAGGGGATTTTTCATGCGTTGGTAAAAGTAACAGCCATTTAATCAACCAAGTAGGCAATGGCTGACAATGCACAAAATCTGGTGACTTGCTGGCGCAGGGCCACCGAAACGGACACTTTGACTATCATCTCGACACAGGTTTTTAGGCAGTCGGCAAATGCGATGAATAGTTGTCGGCACCTGCCTACAGGATGCTTGGCTCCAATCGTCGGAAAACCCCTACAGCTACAAACAAACGCGGCTGGCACAATCGTGAATCAACCCAAAAATACATTAGGAAACAAGACAAGCTGGCATTTCCGGCTCTTGCTGGCAGCACTGGCGGGTTTTTCGCAACTCACACCGAACTCCTGCCCCTCGTTAACTGGATATGAGCCGTGAGATTGAAAACATACATCGTCGAAGACAACCCGACCATTCGTGAAAACCTGATTGGTACGCTGGAGGAACTCGCCTGTGTGATTGCGGTTGGAACGGCCGAAACCGAAAACGATGGAAAAGCCTGGCTAAACGCCAATCGACACGAATGGGATCTGGCGATCGTCGATTTGTTTTTGAAACAAGGAAGCGGTTTGGGCGTGCTGGCAGCTTGCCAGGACCGCCCGCCGAGCCAAAAGGTGGTGGTCCTGAGCAATTACGCCACTGCCGATATTCGGCAGCGGTGCGCCCAGCTCGGAGTGGACGCAGTATTTGACAAATCTAATGAAATTGATGCACTTGTAGACTATTGCTTACAACAAAAGAGCAGCCTGATTGGAAGACGCTAAATTTTTTCAGATGTATTTCTGAATTGCAACGTTTTTTCGCTCTGCAATTTCCAGACCTCACTGCCTTGCCGGGCACCGGCTGCCTCGCTGGCAAACCGACATCCGGGCAGACATGGATAGCTGGGGCAATTTTCAGTCGATCAGCTTGTTTTTCAAAGCGTAGTAGGTCAGGTCGCTGTTTGAGGCAAGGCTCATTTTTTCCATCACTCGCGTACGGTAAGTGCTGACCGTTTTAACGCTGAGCGAAAGCGCCTTGGCAATATCGCCCGCCGTTTCTCCCTTGGCAAGTTTCAGGAAAACCTGAAATTCCCGTTCCGACAGCTGTTCATGCGCGGCAACGTCCTTGGGTCGGTTCAATTGTTGCGCAAGCAATTCAGCCACAGCGGCCGTAATGTAGCGCTTACCCAGGGAAATGACGCGAATCGCATCCACAATCTCGGAAGGATCGCATTCCTTGTTGAGGTAGCCACTGGCGCCCTGGCGGATCAGATTGACGGCGTAATGCTCTTCCGGATAGCCGCTCAAGATCAGGATGCCGACATCAGGTGCCTTAGCGCGAATCATGGCCAGCGCATCAATTCCGCTCTGGCCAGGCATCGACAGATCCATGACGAGAATGTCCAGTTCAACATTGCGAACCAGATCGATTGCTTCACGCCCGCTTGCGGCTTCTCCGACAACGCGCAAGTCCACTTGATCCGAAAAAAACTGCTTCAGTCCCGACCGCACAATGGCATGGTCATCCACAATTCCAATTTTTATCATGTTGCTATCTTTCTATAAATCCTGTGCCGCCCATTCAAGCTGCCAAAAGACAGCGACGAAGCAAAAACAGCTGCCTTCATTATCACTGCTCATTATTGATGAGTTATCCATACCAGTAACCAAAGGGAGTGCCTCTTGAAAAAATTTGCTGCGTTGAAGAGCGCCATCAGCTTGCCTTTGGCCATTCTCGCGGCTGCCTTCATGATTTTTATCAACGAAGCGACTTTTCAACAATCTACCCAAGCCGTCGGCAATATGGAAAAGGCTCAGCAGACCCGCAGCGCCATCACCCGCCTGGTGCGCCAGGTGCTGGATGCAGAAACCGGACAGCGTGGCTACCTGCTGACAGGCGATCCGCGTTATCTGGAGCCTTACAGGGCCGCAGTGGGCGATATTACTGAAAACCTGAACGTCTTACAGCAGATCTTCCTCTCACAGCCGGCGTTGATCGGCGAGTTTGACACCTTGTCACGGCATGTGTCGCGCAAGATGGCCGAAATGGACCTGAGCGTGCGCATGCGCAAGGAGGGCAATGACGATGGCTGGAAGTTTGTACTGACCACTGACGTTGGCAAGGAAGAGATGGAAGCCATCCGGAATCAATCGGACAAGCTTTCGGCCAGCAGCATTCAGCAAATAGAACAAGGTCAGGCACAAGTCAGGAAAGCACTGCAGCTTTCACGAATCGGCATAGCCACCACTGCCCTTGTCGGATTGCTCGCTTTTTACATGTACCTGATGCAAAACAAGGCACTGCTGGCCTCAGGCCAGCGCGAACAAGAGACGCTTGAACGAGAAAGAGACCTGCTTGAAAAACAGGTCAGGGAGCGCACAGCAAGTCTGGCCGAGTTGGCAACCCACCTTCAAAACGTGCGTGAAGATGAACGCGGCCATCTGGCACGTGAACTCCATGATGAACTCGGCGCGCTGCTGACCGCAGCCAAACTCGATGTGGCTCGTCTCAAATCCCGGCTGGCCGACAACCTACCCGAAGCCTCGGAGCGGCTGGAGCACCTGACCAGCACGCTCAACACCGGCATTGCCTTGAAAAGGCGAATTGTTGAAGACCTTCGTCCTTCCTCCCTTTCCCATCTGGGCCTGGTGGCCTCGCTAGAAATCCTGGCGCGCGAATTCGAGGAACGGTCGGGACTGTCTATCACCACTGACCTGGAAACCGTCGAACTCGGTGGAGCGGCGCAATTGACCGTTTACCGACTGGTTCAGGAATCGTTGACCAATATTGCCAAATATGCCAGTGCCACCCAAGTGGAAATCAGCCTGCACAACTTTGACAATTTCATCACGGTGGATGTGAAGGACAACGGCAAGGGGTTCAAACTGGAAAGCATCGGTCCAGGAAGCCATGGCCTGGCCGGCATGCGTCACCGGGTGGAGGCTGCTGGAGGAAAACTGACAGTGGCCAGCGCGGAAAAGAAAGGGACTCAGGTCGGTGCGGTGCTGCCTAAATCTTATTGATGAAGCCAGGAAGAACGCTTTCTAGGGGAGCCAAACTTTCTACAAGCCATACGTCACGTTACAAATAGTCATCCTTTTCCTACAGCCTATTAACCCAGACCCTGACAGGGGTTTAGGCCCAAAGCCGATGGAAAAATCCTATTCTTGAAGCGAAGCTAGTAGCAGAGAGTCAAGAAGCACTTTTCATGTGCCAGGCTATTACCAAGGGGGAATCAAATGCTGCACTATTCTGTTGTTTTTCTGGTGATTGCATTGATTGCTGCAGTTTTTGGCTTCGGTGGAGTTGCCGCCGGTGCTGTTGAAATTGCCAAAATTCTTTTCTTCCTGTTCGCTATCATGGCTATCGTGAGTTTCGTTCTAAGCCTGATCAGGAAAAATTAGCCCAGGCAAATAGCACTTGCCAAGCCCCAGATTGCTTATCCCCTTTTTCATTCAGTTATTCATCAAGGAAAAAAACATGAACACAAACACCCCTTCGAACCTGGCGCGCGATGCAGTTCCTGCAATGCAAAAAGCATCGGATGACATGATGAACTCTGCGGGAAGGGCCATAGAGGCAACGCGTGACCATGCCAACCAGGCGCTCGACAGGGCTGAAAGCAAGGTTCGTGAGCTGCGCGGCAGCGTCGACCCCATGGTTGAAATGCTCGCTTCCAAAGCACAAAAAATGGCCCGTCAGAGTTTGGACATGGCTTCAGAAGCCAAGGAACGTGCTGAAAAATCGCTCAAGCATGCGGCAGATGCGACCACCCGCTACGTTTCTGAGCAACCCATGCGCTCGGTGTTGATCGCCGCAGCAGTTGGTGCAGCAGTGGCTCTGCTGGTTTCAACCTCACGCCACCGCAATCACAACCGCTACTAAAGCGTTTTGGTTCATATGCCTGCCCACTCCTGACGCATTACCCATTTCTACTTATGCTGCATCCTCTTTTCTCAACGATTGTGCAAAGGCCTGACCTGGTCATGGACCATGTGTCTGCCTATGGATCGCTGTTTCACAAGGAAGCGAAAAGCGCGGGTTCCGATTTGATTGCGCGTGCGGTGGCAGGCATAGCAGCTATTTTGGCGTTCGTCGTGTTTTTAGCGCTTGCAGGAATGGCCCTGATGTTGGGTTTTGTACAAAACCAGTTTCACTGGATGCTCGTGGCAGTGCCGGGTGTGGTCCTGATACTTGCAATCATTGCCACTGCCATTGCCATGAAGCCTTTGAAGAGTGAGCGTTTTCCAGAACTGAAAGCTCAAATAGACAGCGACGCGCAGGCATTGCGGACTGTTTCCTGAATCAAGTCATCAAAAGATACCGGCATGGCCTCACTTCCTATTGAACTTACCCCACAAGAGCGCCTGGCAATCAGTCGCAGGGCGATCGTCAGGCACATGAACCGGCATCATCGGGATGTTGAAGAGCGGTTTGATGGCCAAATTGACGAGTCCAGTAAAAACGGTTCAGGTGTGGTTGCTTCGGGGCAAACTGTCTTCAGCAAAATAACCTATGCGGCGCGAATGTGGTGGCACCGCCATCCTGCTAGCGCGGCAGTTGAACTTGCGCATCCTCTGTTAAACGAGTATGCAAGAGCCCATCCCTTCAAATTGCTCGGTATTTCCGTTGCAGCAGGCGCCGCAATGGTGGTTGTCAGGCCTTGGCGCATGGTCTCTGCGAGCACCTTGCTGGTAGCGGCAGTTAAGTCCTCGGGCCTGTCCAACACGCTGCTCACCATGCTGTCTTCCTTTACCCGCTCTTCTGGCAATGCCGACTAAATACGATGAACAACATGAACAACCCTTCTGCCGAATTGAGTCTTGACGAATCGGCGCTCAATGCCGTTAGGACCAGCCTTGACCAAGGTGCAGTCACCCCTGCCTATGGACCGCATCGCGAAGCCATTGTCAAGCTTTTGAACGATGCGCTGGCGACCGAACTGGTCTGTGTGCTGCGCTACAAGCGGCATCATTTCATGGCAAGCGGCCTGTCGTCACCCCGCATTGCTGACGAATTCATGGTGCATGCCAATGAAGAAGCGGCACATGCGGACCGAATTGCCCAACGAATTGTGCAGTTGGGCGGTGAACCTGACTTTTCGCCCACGACCCTTCTCCAGCGCAGCCACGCGGATTATGATGAATCCAACGATTTGAAAACCATGGTTCGCGTCAACCTGATCGCAGAACGGATTGCCGTGGAAGCCTATCGCCAGATGATTTCATTGCTTGCAGACAAGGACCCCACAACGCGCAGAATGCTGGAAGACATTCTGGCGGACGAAGAAGAGCATGCAGATGAGCTCAAGGACTGGCTGGATCTTTAACTTTCCAGGTGCTGGTCGGTAGGCGTGGTGCCGTTAATCGACAGGCTTTTTAAACTTTGCACTAAGCTAAACAAATCAACTCGAAGAGGAAACCCTATGAAATACGCACGCGCAATCGCATTCGCAGCCCTGGCTGGCATCACCATCATTGGAAGCGGCTGCTCTGTCGGACGTGGTCAACAGACTGCCGGTTCCTATGTTGATGACGCGGCCATCACGACGGCCGTGAAAGCCAAGATGGCTGAAGACAAGACTGTTTCGGCAACATCGATCAGCGTTGAGACGCTCAATGGAACCGTACAACTGTCAGGTTTCGCAAAATCTGGCGCTGAAAAAATGCAGGCTGAAAACATTGCCCGCGGCGTGACAAACGTCAAGAGCGTTCGCAACGACATTGTCGTGCGTCCTTAATCAGTATTCGTATTCCACTGCGCTGCTTTTTTAAAGCAGCGCAAAAAAGGCAGGCATGGAATATTTCCATGCCTGCCTTTTTGCCTTTATGACCAGGTAAGCGATGGCGTGACTGCCCGCATCGCGAAAATATGTCAGATGAATCGATTTGCCGAAACGATCATATCGCTGGAGGGAGGCGTTTAGTTTGAGTTGACGACCAGTTGATTGTCCACCGACTGAACGCCGCTGAAGGTTTTGGCAATGGCAGCCGCCCTTGCGCGCACATTGTCTGACGGTACGCTGCCTTTCAGTGTCACTGCACCGTCTTTTGTATCGACATTGATGCGAAAGAGCTTGATTTCCGCGTCCTTCAGCAACTCGGCTGATATGGCTGTCGTGATGGCCATGTCATCGATTTTATTGAGGGTTTTGTTGGCGACGACCTGGGAAGAGGATTCGGCATTTTCAGTGGCATTTTTCAGCGCCGAACCGGCCTTGGCAAAGGCAGCCTCGGTTTTTGCCTTGATCTCTGCACCTGACTGCTCGCCTTGAACTTTTGCCTCGGCTGCAGCCTGTTCTGTCTTGGCAATCGCCGAGTCCAGTTTTTGACCAGGCGTTTGATTGCTGTCGGTTTTGTTGCAGCCACTGGTCAAGAGGACTGCGAAGCCCAGCATGGTGGCAGCGCAAATGCGGGTTTTCAGGTCAAGACCAGCAACCTGGGTAGTCTGTGAACGTACTTTTTTCAAGAAATTACCTTTTTTATCAGTTCAAAATTCCAACAACTTATTCAGCGAGTTGATGTTCTGCCTCTTGGCTTGCAAAAACACGGTCTGCAGTTTTGTTGCGAACAATAGCATCACTATCGCACCGCCGGGCTCCTGATCATTTTTAGGATGACACATTCCTTTAGACAATAAAACAGAAGGCTTCGCTCCTGTTTGAGCCCTTGTCCAGTTCTATCGAACCAATTCGGTTCAAAAGCAGAATTGCCTGATTCTTCATGCTTTGAAGGTCATCAACCATCAGCACCAGCAGCCGTTGCGACAAATCAATCAGCGCCATTACAGCAAAAATTTCAGGCAGTCACAATCCAGCCTTCCAGCACATCCATATCGGCAGGCAAACCGTATCCAGGCGCGCCCTGTTCTCCTGCCCAGGCAGCCTGCATCAGGCAAAGCACGGCGTCCAGGCTGTCGCCGCTAGCATCATCAACCAGGACATCGCGCTGTGCGTGGCTGACCTTCAGGCGCAGACCCAGGCGTGTCTGCCCGTGCTCCAGTGCAGTGATCAGGTCCTTGCGCGCAATCAGCCGCTCGGGTGTCTGCCTGGCCCTGTCATCGCTTTTATAGGATCGATTTTTCAATATTTCTCGGGCCAGCAACCCCGGGTACCCTTCCAGCGCAGTGCGCCGGGTGTTGCCCGGGTGAAGACCGGGAATGTGGGCACCGGCAGCCAAGAGTCGTGGAATACCGGCATGAAGCATGAAAGCCACCGGCGGGTTGACCCATTTCATGGATGAACTGGCGCCCGATGGCCTGTCGGTGCCGCGATGGGCAAATTTTTGTCCAACGGGACGGGCATTGCAAAAATCCGCAAACGTGTTGCGAATTTCCAGCCGGCTCAGGCCGGCATAGTGATTCATCGACTCAATCCATTGTGTGGGCCAGCCCAGATGCGTCACCAGTTCGCGCGGCAGCCCGAAAGGAAAATCAAACGCTCCAAGCCACTCGCGGTCCTGACCAAGCCACCGTTCAAAGCCCAGGAGGGAGTCGAGGCGTTCCAGGCCAGACAGAAGCACGCGTCCGTTGAGCAAGGTACCCGTGGCCATCACGATCGGTTTGCGTCTGCTGGGGCTGCAGGAAAAATCGCAACCTACCAATAATTCAGGAATTATGCCCGGCGTGTTCATCGTGTCTTAATGCCAAAGAGGCAGTCCACCCTCAGAGCATCCGCAGATTGACTGTCTATTTTTCAGGCCCGCCCGATGATGGAGGCGGTCGCCATCAGTTCTTCAAGCAGGGCCATGGACACCTTGCCCGAAGCGGCATAGGGGTCAAGCTCGGCCTTCTCCGAATACTTCAGCAAAATGGAATGATTCAGCTTGAGCAGGTTAACCGTTCCCATGGTCCAGCCGCCAAAGCGTCGTTCCGAGATTTCCTCAAAGTCCAGCAGCACCACGTCCTTGTGCCGCGGGTCCTTCAGGATGTGCCCGTACAGTTCGCTCACGGCCATGCGGCCGCCTTCGATGGCCTGCAGAAAAACGCCGCCACCGTAGCAAA
>JAQGMN010000397.1 GCA_028292345.1 Polaromonas sp.
GAGAACGCCGCCGGGCGCTTTGACTCGTACGCGCCGGACGACTTCAAGTACCAGATCACGGCGAAAGAAATCAAGGCCTGAGCCCGACGGCGCGGGGCGGCCGGCTCAAGGGCTGGTTTTCAAGCCAAACCGGCTCTTTGCGCTTGCTCAGCAAGCGCAGGCAGCTATCAAAATAAGAGTATTTTCTTCAAGGCGGCAACAAGCCGAGCCGGCTTTCAAACCGCCGCATCCCGCCGGTTAGCGGATCGGCAAAAGCAATCGACCGGGCCAGCAGCTGCAGCGGCTGCGCGTAGTCATCGTCGGGCGTCACGTCCACCGGCGGATACATCCGGTCGTTGCGGATCGGCAGGCCCAGCGCATTCATGTGCACCCGCAACTGGTGCTTTTTGCCGGTCACGGGGCTCAGCGCATACAGCGCCTGATCGCCCCGGACCTGCAGCACCTCGACCAGCGTTTCGCTGTTGGCCTCGCCCGGCGCTTCGCGCTGCCGGAAAAAAGGCTCGTCTTCCACGATGCGCGTCTGGCGCCGCAGGGGAAACCGCAGTTCGGGCCGCCAGGGGGCAATGGCTTCATAGTGCTTGACGACCTCGTGCCGCCGGAACAGCGCCTGGTAGGCGTCGCGTTCGGCGGGCCGGACGGAGAACAGCACCAGGCCGGCGGTCTCGCGGTCGATGCGGTGGATCGGTGTCAAGCTGTCGATGCCGAGCTGGTTCTTCAGCCGCACCAGCAGCGTTTCCTGCAGGTAGTGGCCCGAAGGCGTGACCGGCAGGAAGTGCGGCTTGTCGGCCACCACCAGGTGCTCGTCCTGGAACAGCACGGCGGCTTCGAAGGGAATGCGCGGCTCGGCGGGCAGGGCGCGGTAGTAGTACAGCCGCATGTGGCCCCGGTACGGGCGCTGCGCCGTCACCATGCCGCCGAATTCGTCGGCCACCAGCCCGGCGGCCATGCGTTCGAGCCAGACGGCACGGCTGATGGCCGGGAAGCGCTCGACCAGGAAATCGGTGAAGGTCGGCCAATGGCCCGCCGGCAGGCCGACGCAGCTCGGGCTGACGCCGTGGCGCGTGGGCAGTCCGCCGTGGGCCAGGGCAGGGCTCACGCGCGGGTGAAGACCAGGTCCCACACGCCGTGGCCGAGCTTGATGCCGCGGTTTTCAAACTTGGTCAGCGGGCGGTAATCAGGCTTGGGCGCATAGCCGTCGCTTCCGGCGCCTGCCGTGTTCACCAGCAGCGGCTCGGCGCCAAGTACTTCCAGGATCTGCTCGGCATACGGCTGCCAGTCGGTCGCGCAGTGCAAATAGCCGCCGGTCTTGAGTCGCGCGGCCAGCTTGGCGATCAAGGGCGCCTGGATCAGCCGGCGCTTGTTGTGCTTGGTCTTGTGCCACGGGTCGGGAAAGAAGATGTGCGCGCCATCCAGGCTGCCCAGCGGCAGCATGTGGTCGATCACCTCGACCGCGTCGTGCTGCAGTATGCGGATGTTGGCCAGCGACTGTTCGTCGATGCGCTTGAGCAGCGCGCCGACGCCGGGCGTGTGCACTTCGCAGCAGAGGAAATTCTTTTCCGGCATCAGAGCGGCGATGTGCGCGGTGGCTTCGCCCATGCCGAAGCCGATTTCAAGAATCGTCGGCGCATCGCGCTCGTAGACGGCCGCGAAGTCCATCGGCACGCCGGTGTAGGCCAGCAGGAACTTCGGGCCGACATCGACAAAAGCCTTCGCCTGGCCAAGCGTGGTGCGCCCGGTGCGGCGCACGAAACTGCGGATGGTGCGCGGATGGCTCACGTCGGCGGGAGCGCCTTCGCGGATGTCGGACATGGCGGGCGTGGCGGGCGGTGTGGGGGAGGATGGTTCAATCACCCGGCGATTTTAGTGCGCCGCCTTTTGCCTGGCCGGCGCCAGCGCGGGCGCGGCGCGCTTTTGCAGCACCACCAGCGCAATGCCGCCCAGAATGGCGCTTGAGGCCAGCACCAGGCGCAGGGTCAGCGGCTCGCCCAGAAAGGCGATGCCGCCGAGCGCGGCCAGCACCGGAACGCTCAGCTGCACGCTGGCCGCGCTCGTGGCTTTCAGCGCGGGCAGGGCGGTGTACCAGACCGCGTAGCCGATGCCCGAGGTCAGCGCGCCTGACGCCACCGCCAGCCAGAAACCCGCCGCGTCGAGCGACGCGCCCCTGAAAGCCAGCATCAAGAGGCCCAGGGCCACCGCCATCGGCGCCGCCCGCAAAAAGTTGCCGGCCGTCACCCGGGTCGGGTCGCCCGCGCCCTTGCCGCGCAGCGAATACACCCCCCACGACATGCCGGCCAGCAGCATCAGCACCGAGCCGGCCAGCGGCGGCGCCGACACGCCGGGCAGCAGCAGGCCGGCCAGCCCGCCAAAGGCCAGCGCCAGGCCGGCCAGTTGCAGGGGCCGCAGCCGTTCCCCCGACCAGATGCCGTAGCCGATCATCAGGGCCTGGACCGCGCCGAACAGCAGCAGCGCGCCGGTTCCCGTCGGCAGGCTGACATAGGCGAAGGAAAAGCACGCCGCATAGGCAAACAGCGCCAGCGCCGACAGCCAGTTGCCCCGGCCGGCGTGCGCGCCGCGCGTGCTGCGCGCCACCGCCCAGAGCACCAGCGCGCCGGACACCAGGCGGATGGCGGTGAACGACGCGGCATCGATGCCTGTCTGTTTCAGCGCCAGCCGGCAAAGCAGTGAATTGCCGGCAAAGGCGGCCATGGCCATCGCGGTGAGCAACAGGATGCGTAAAGGCGACATGTCAGGGCACCGCCTGGTGGGGATGGTGGGCAACGGCGGCGGGAACCGGCGCGTTTTCGGGGCAAACCCGCGTGTCCCGCCAGGCATTGACCCAGCCGGCCAGCGCATCGGCCACTGGGCCGGTCTGCGCCGCCAGCCCCAGGACGCTGGCCGCCCGGTTCAGCGCCGCGAGCGGATCGCGGGTATCGAGCGCCTGCGCGCCGTTTTGTTTCGAGAGTTTTTCGCCGTTCGCGCCCAGCACCAGCGGCGTGTGCAAATACTGCGGTGTCGGCAGGCCGAGCGCGCGCTGCAGCAGGATTTGCCGCGCCGTGTTGTCGGCCAGGTCGGCGCCGCGCACCACCTGCGTGATGCCTTGCGCGGCATCATCGACCACCACGGCGAGCTGATAGGCCCACAGCCCGTCGGCGCGCCGAAGCACGAAGTCGCCCACCTCGCGGCTGACGTTCTGGTGTTGCCGGCCAAGCCGCCGGTCGTCCCAGACGACTTCTGTATCCAGCGTATTAATCACCGGATTAACTATGAAATCAATAGCTGGTAGCGCATGTCCTGATTGCGCAAAAGCACTATTTCGTTCATTTTTATCGACCCGCAAGCGCCACGCCCGCGCGGAATGGCCGTGCAGGCCCTGACGGCAGGTGCCCGGATAGACCAGTTCGCCATGCCGCTGCCGGGCGTGTCCGGACGCGGCCAGTGCGCGGGCAATGTCCTGCCGCGTGCAGCCGCAGGGATAGGCCCTGCCGCTTTCCATAAGTTGATCGAGCGCCTGCTGGTACAGCGTGCCGCGTTGCGACTGGTAAACGGGCGGCGCGTCGGGCACCAGCCCGCAGGCGGCCAGTTGCGCGAGGATCGCCAGGTCGGCCCCGTGTACGCAGCGCGGCGTGTCCACGTCCTCGATGCGCACCAGCCACTGGCCGCCATGCGCCCGGGCATCCAGCCAGCTGGCCAGCGCCGCGACGAGCGAACCGGCATGCAGCGGACCCGTCGGCGACGGAGCGAACCGGCCCTGGTAGGTGGCCCCCACGCTCCCCGCTTCGCGTGGTTCGCTGCAGGATGTGGCCCCCACGCTCCCCACTACGTGTGGTTCGCTGCCCCCCGGGGGGGCCGCTGCGCCTGCGGCCCGGCTAAGCCGGTTCCGCGGCCCTGACTGGGATGAAGCCTCCGCACCTGCGCTGCGTTCGCTGGCCTCCATGCTGCGTGCCTCAACCCGTCAAAGAATCGCCAGCGCCATTTCCAGGCCGGACACGAAGCCGTCCTCGACCCGGTGGCCGAGGCACCAGTCGCCGCAGGCGCCGA
>JAQGMN010000416.1 GCA_028292345.1 Polaromonas sp.
GTGGACTGCACGCCGTGGTCGATGCGCTCGACCTTGAGCACATCGAGCGCGGTCCAGACATACTCGGGCGGCCCTTCCTCGCCGGCATGGGCCACCAGGCGAAAGCCCAGCGCGCGGCAGCGCGCAAAGACGCGGGCGAACTTTTCCGGCGGATTGCCGACCTCGCCAGAATCCAGGCCGATGCCGATGATCTTTTCGCGGAAAGGCAGCGCCTGCTCCAGCGTTTCAAAGGCGTCTTCCTCGCTCAGGTGGCGCAAGAAGCACAGGATCAGCGACGCACTGACGCCCAGTTCAGCCTGCGCATCGACACAGGCGCGGTGCAGGCCGTTGATGACGGTTTCCATGCTGACGCCGCGCGCCGTGTGCGTCTGCGGGTCGAAAAACAGTTCGGCATGGACGATGTTGTCCTGCGCCGCCCGGGCGAAATAGGCGCACGCCATGTCGTAGAAATCCTGCTCGTTGATCAGCACGCTGGCGCCGGCGTAATAGATGTCCAGGAAACTCTGCAGGTTGGTGAAGGCATAGGCGCTGCGCAGTTCGTCCACGCTGGCATACGGAATCTGCACGGCATTGCGCCTGGCCAGCGCAAAGATCAGTTCGGGCTCCAGCGAGCCTTCGATGTGGATGTGCAGCTCGGCCTTGGGCATCTGCCTGAGCAGCGCGGGCAATCGGTCGGCGGCTACGGGTTTGACAAGGGTCATGGCAACTCCAAAAAAGAAAAGGCTGCCCGAAGGCAGCCCGCAAGTATCTCTGTTTTGCGCCCTCCCCTTTGGGAAGGGGGCAAGCCGGGCATCAGCCGCCGGGCACCTTGCCTTCGACGCCCTTGACGTAGGTCTTCAGGCCGCCCAGGAACTTGTCGTCGGCCACCACATCCTTGCCGAGCAATTCCTTGCCGGTGTTGTCCATGATCGGGCCTTTCCAGATGGCAAAGCTGCCGTCTTTCAGGCCGGCCTTGACCTCGTCGATGCGCTTTTTCGTGTCGTCGGGCACGTCGGCGGCCAGCGACACCAGGTCGATGGCGCCTTCCTTGACGCCCCACCAGGCCGAGGTGCCGCCGGCCCACTTGCCGTCCAGCGCCTCGCCCACGGCCTTCACATAGTAGGGACCCCAGTTGATCACGGCCGAGGCCAGGTGGGCCTTGGGACCGTAGGCGGTCATGTCCGAATCCCAGCCGAAGGCGCGCTTGCCCATTTTCTCGGCGGTCTGCAGCACGGCCGACGAGTCGGTGTTCTGGAACAGCACGTCGGCGCCGCCGTTGATGAGCGCGGTGGCCGCTTCGGTTTCCTTGGGCGGATTGAACCATTCGTTGACCCAGACCACCTTGGTGGTGATTTTCGGGTTCACCGACTGCGCGCCCAGCGTGAAGCTGTTGATGTTGCGCACCACCTCGGGAATCGGCACTGAGCCGACCACGCCCAGCGTGCCGGTCTTGCTCATCTTGCCGGCGATCACGCCGGCCATGTAGGCGCCTTCGTAGGTGCGGCTGTCATAGGTGCGCAGGTTGGGCGCTGTCTTGTAGCCGGTGGCATGCTCGAACCTGACATCCTTCAGGTCGGCGGCGACCTTGAGCATCGGCTCCATGTAGCCGAAGGTGGTGCCGAAGATCAGCTGGGCGCCCTGCCCGGCCATGTCGCGGATCACGCGCTCGGCGTCGGCCGACTCGGGAACCTTTTCGACAAAACTGGTGACGACCCTGTCGCCGAATTCCTTTTCGACCGCCTTGCGGCCGTTGTCATGCGCAAAGGTCCAGCCGCCGTCGCCCACCGGGCCGACATAGGCAAACGCGATTTTCAGCGGCGCGGCCTTGGCCGGCGCTGCGGCCGCTGGCGCCGGTGCGGGCGCGGGCGCTGCCTCCTCTTTCTTGCCGCAACCCATCAGGGCCGCCGCAGCCACCGCCGAAAGGGCCGCCAGCTTGAGCAGGGAGCGTTTTTGCAGGTCTGTCATGTCATGTCGCTTTCATTCAAGGGTCAAAAAAATCGGTCGCATCCGGGTTCAACAAGCGCCATTATCGGGCGCGAAAAACTCAGGCGCCAGGGTAGAAGGGCTTGCCGATGGAGGTCGGCATGTTGATGCGTATCCACAGCGGATTGCGCGAAATCAGCACCAGCACCACGATGGTCGCCAGGTAGGGCAGCATCGACAGGAATTGCGGCGGCACATCCACGCCCAGCCCCTGCAGGTGGAACTGCAGCATCGTCACGCCGCCGAACAGGTAGGCGCCAAGCAAGACGCGCGCCGGGCGCCAGGTGGCAAAGGTCGTCAGCGCCAGGGCGATCCAGCCCTTGCCGGCGATCATGCCCTCGACCCACAGCGGCGTGTACTCCACCGACACATAGGCGCCGGCCAGCCCGCA
The DNA here is from genome assembly GCA_028292345.1 of Polaromonas sp. Taxonomy (GTDB): domain Bacteria; phylum Pseudomonadota; class Gammaproteobacteria; order Burkholderiales; family Burkholderiaceae_C; genus Polaromonas. Next base: position 2,354 of record JAQGMN010000416.1, read on the forward strand.
CAGCGCCCCGCCCGCCACCACGGCCGCCAGGCGGATGCGCCGCACCGGATAGCCCAGCGCATGCGCCGACTCCGGGCTCTCGCCGACCGAGCGCAGCACTAGGCCGGCGCGCGTGCGGTACAGGAACCAGATCAGCCCGGCGGTCAGCGCCATGGCGATGTAGACCATGGGATGCTGGCGGAACAGCGCCGGGCCGATGAAGGGAATGTCGGCCAGGACCGGAATCGGATAGAGCGTCTGCTCGGGCAGCTTTTCCTGCACATAGTTGATGCCGGCAAAGGCCGAGAAACCCGCGCCGAACAGCGTCAGCGCCAGCCCGGTGGCGTACTGGTTGGTGTTGAGCCAGATCACCAAGCCGCCGAAGATGGCCGCCAGAAAGGCGCCGGCCGCCATGCCGGCGGCAAAGCCCAGCCAGGTGCTGCCGGTGTGCACCACGGTGGCAAAGCCGGCGATGGCGGCGCACAGCATCATGCCTTCGGCGCCCAGGTTGACGATGCCGGCCTTTTCATTGATCAGGAGGCCCAGCGCGGCAATGGCCAGCACGGTTCCGGCGCTCAGGGTGGAGGCCAGCAGCAAGGCGGTCGAATCCATCAGCGGGCTCCCTGGGCGGAAAGTGGTTGCGGCCGGGACAGCCGCAGGCGGTAGGCGATCAGGGTGTCGCAGGCCAGCAGGTTGAACAGCAGCAGCCCCTGGAACACGCCGGTGATCGACTTGGGCAGGCCCAGGCGCGACTGCGCGAGTTCGCCGCCGATGTAGAACATGCTCATCAGGATGGCGGAGAACACCACGCCCACCGGATGCAGCCGGCCGACAAAGGCCACGATGATGGCGGCAAAGCCGTAGCCCGCCGGCACATAGGGCGTGAGCTGGCCGATCGGCCCGGCCACTTCGAGCGCACCGGCCAGCCCGGACGCGCCGCCCGAGATCAGGAGCGCCACCCACAGCGCGCGGCGCGACGAGAAGCCGGCATAGCGGCTGGCGGCCGGCGCCAGGCCGCTGACCTCCTGCGCAAAGCCGGCATAGGTGCGGTACAGGTAGAGCCACAGGGCGCCCACGCCGGCCAGCGCCAGCACGATGCCGATCGTCACCCGCGAGCCGGCCATCAGCCGGGGAATCTGCGTGACCGCCTCGAAGTTCTTGGTCTGCGGAAAGTTGTAGCCGTTCGGGTCCTTCCAGGGGCCGAACACCATGTAGTTCAGGATCAGGCCGGCGACATAGACCAGCATCAGGCTGACCAGGATCTCATTGGCGTTGAAGCGGTCGCGCAAAAAGGCGGTGATGCCCGCCCAGGCCATGCCGCCCAGCACGCCCGCCAGCAGAATCGCCGGAACGATCCACGGCCCGGTGTCCTTGTCGGCCAGCAGCGCCACGCCGCCGGCGGCCAGCGCGCCGATGATGAACTGCCCCTCCGCGCCGATGTTCCAGACGTTGGAGCGAAAGCACACCGCCAGCCCGAGGGCGATGATCAGGAGCGGCGTGGCCTTGACCAGCAGCTCGCCCAGCGCATACGGCGACTTGATGGGTTCCCAGAAAAACACCTGGAGGCCCTTGACCGGGTCCTTGCCCAGTGCCAGAAAAAGGCCGATGCCGATGGCCACGGTCAGCAGCAGCGCCAGGATGGGCGAGGCATAGCTCCAGAAGGGCGACGGCTGCGGCCGGATTTCAAGCTTCATGCCGCGCTCCCTGCGGCGGCGGCAGGCGCCCAGAGGCCGCTCATCCACAGCCCGACTTTTTCGACCGTGGCGTCGACGCGCGGCAGCGAAGGCGACAGCTGGCCCTTGGCCATGACATACAGCCGGTCGCAGATTTCAAACAGTTCGTCGAGTTCCTCGCTGACCACCAGCACCGCGCAGCCGGCGCCGGCCAGCTTGAGCAGTTCGCCGCGAATCTGGCTGGAAGCGCCCACATCGACGCCCCAGGTCGGCTGCGAGACGATCAGCAGGGCCGGCCTGGCGTCGATCTCGCGGCCCATGATGAATTTTTGCAAATTGCCGCCCGACAGCGACTTGGCCACCGCCTGCGGCCCGCCGCACTTGACCTTGTAGCGTTCGATCGTCTGCCGTGCCTGCGCCAGCAGCCTGCCGCCGCTGATCCAGCCGCTGGACGACACCGCGTCCCGGCGCGTGAGCAGCAGGTTGCGCGCCAGCGACAGGGTCGGCACCGCGCCGCGCCCCAGCCGCTCCTCGGGAACGAAATGCAGGCCGAGCCGGCGCCGCCGCGCCGGGCTCATCCGGCCGGCACTCTGCCCTTTGACGGTGATCGCATCGCTGGCGGCGCGTGTGTCCTCGCCCGACAGCGCGTACAGCAGCTCCTTCTGGCCGTTGCCCGACACGCCGGCAATGCCGACCACCTCGCCGGCGCGCACCTGCAGCGCCACCTGGCTCAGGTCGACGCCGAACTGGTCTTCCTTGGTCAGGTCGAGTTGCTTCACGTCGAGCACGATGTCGCCGGTCTTCACGATGCGGCGCTCCAGCGCGGGCGGCTCGGCGCCGATCATCAGGCGGCTGAGCGATGCGTTCGATTCCTCGCGCGGGTCGCATTCGCCCGCTACCCTGCCGCTGCGCAGCACGGTGCAGGCGGTGCACAGCGCGCGGATTTCATGCAGCTTGTGGCTGATGTACAGGATGCTGCAGCCCTCCAGCGCCAGCTTGCGCAGGGTGACGAACAGGTTCTCAACCGCCTGCGGCGTGAGCACCGACGTCGGTTCGTCCAGGATCAGCAGCTTCGGGTTCGTCAGCAGCGCGCGAACGATCTCGACCCGCTGGCGCTCGCCGACGCTGAGCGTGTGCACCGGCCGCGTCGGGTCCAGCTGCAAACCATAGGCCTGCGTGGTTTCCAGAATGCGCCGCGACACGTCGGCCAGGGTCAAGTGCTTGCCCAGTCCGAGCCAGACGTTCTCGGCCACGGTCAGCGTGTCGAACAGGCTGAAATGCTGGAACACCATGCTGATGCCCAGCGCCCGCGCCTCCTGCGGATTGCGCACCGCCACGCTCTGGCCGTCGATGGCCATGCTGCCGGCGTCGGGCTTGACCGAGCCGTAGATGATCTTCATCAGCGTGGACTTGCCGGCGCCGTTTTCGCCCAGCACCGCATGGATCTGGCCGGGCAGCACGCTGAGCGCGATGTCGCTGTTGGCGACCACGCCCGGATAGCTTTTGCTGATGCCGGCAAGCTGCAGCCGGGGCGCCGCGGCCGCGCCGGAGTCTGCGAAGGGGGTGGAAGCAGTCAAGGGCATTCTGGTGGTCCGGATATCTGGTTTTTTTCAGGCTTTCAGCCTTTACGCGCACGCACTGCGGGCATGGTCAGCTATGTTTTCAGGAGCGCATGGGTCGCGGGAAGGTTGGGTCGGCGGCGCGGCATTTTCCTTGCTTTGCATTCTGGCTTCAGCGCTTGCAGCAAGCTTGATGCCATGCCCGGCGGCATCCTGCGCCCGGCACGCCGGACCGCCCGACCGCCGATACCTCTTTGCCCTGGCGGGTAATATGAAGCGCTGCAGGCAGTGCACGGCCCGATTGTTTTAACCTGATTCTCATGACCCTCCACCCCCTTGCTGTTCAGCCCGCCGTCAAAAACATCCGCTTCATCCGCAAGGGCGAAGTGGTCAATCTGGGCAATGTACCACCGGGACGCACCGTTTTGGAGCTTCTGCGCGAAGACCTCGGCTGCACCGGCACCAAAGAGGGTTGCGGCGAAGGCGACTGCGGCGCATGCACCGTCGTGCTCGGCCAGATCGAGGACGGCGCCCTGCGCCTGCGCGCCGTCAACAGTTGCATCCGGCTGGCGCATTCGATCGACGGCATGGCGCTGTGGACGGTGGAGGATATTGCCCCCACGCTCCCCACTGCGTGTGGTTCGCTGCCCCCCGGGGGGGCGCTGCGCCTGCGGGCCGGCGAAGCCGGTTCCGCGGCCCCTGCTGGTGGAGAGGTTGCCCCCACGCTCCCCACTGCGTGTGGTTCGCTTCCCCCCGGGGGGGCGCTGCGCCTGCGGCCCGGCGAAGCCGGTTCCGCGGCCCCTGCTGGTGGACAGAGCCCCCACGCCCTGCGCCTGCGGGCCGGCGAAGCCGGTTCCGTGGCCCCGGCTGGCGGGGACGTCGGGGCTGAGCCAACACTTCATCCGGCGCAGGAAGCCATGGTGCAGTGCCACGCGTCGCAATGCGGCTTTTGCACGCCGGGCTTTGTGATGAGCCTGTTTGGGATGTACCACAACCATGTCAGCCGGGGCGAGCCCATCACGCGGGCGCTGGCGCAAGAGGAGTTGTCGGGCAACCTGTGCCGCTGCACCGGCTACCGGCCGATCCTGGATGCCGCGCAGCGCATGGCCAGCTTGAGGCCGGTGGCGCTTGACGAAAACGCGTTGCTATCAAAACTGGAGCTGCTTGCGCAGTCGGGGTATGCGCAGGAGCCCGATTCGGCTTATAAATTGCCGTACACGCTGGCCGAGCTGCTCAGGCTTCGCGCTGCGCAGCCGGCGGCGCAGCTGGTGGCCGGCTGCACCGACGTGGGCCTGTGGGTGACCAAGCAGCACCGCCAGTTCAGCGACATCATCGACCTGACCCAGGTGGCCGAGCTGCGCCGGATTGAAGTCCACCCGGACCACCTGTTGATTGGCGCGGCGGTGACGCTGGCCGATGCGTTTGCCGCGCTGGTGAACGAGCGGCCGCAATTGCATCCCTTCGCCAGCCGCTTTGCCGGCCTGCCGGTCCGCAACTCGGGCACGCTGGGCGGCAACATTGCCAACGGCTCGCCGATTGGCGATTCGATGCCGCTCTTGATCGCGCTGGGGGCGCGTATCGTGTTGATGAGCGAGCGCGGCCCGCGTGAGATGCCGCTGGAACAGCTCTACACCGGCTACCGGCAAAACGTCATGGCGGCGGATGAGGTGCTGGCCTTTATCAAGGTGCCGAAAGCGGGGAGCCCTCACCCCTGCCCTCTCCCAGAGGGAGAGGGAGTTGAAACGGAGATAAAGAATGCGGCGCTGTCCGGCCCTCTTGCTCCCTCGCTCCTCTGGGCAGAGAAGATTGAAGCGGAAACAAGAAATGCGGCGCGTCCGGCCTCTCTTGCTCCCTCGCCCCTTTGGGGAGAGGGCGGGGGTGAGGGGCTGCCCGAATTCCTGCGCGTCTACAAAATCTCCAAACGCTACGACGACGACATTTCCGCCGTCTGCCTCGCCATCAACCTGCACATCGAGAAAGGCGTCGTGGCCCGCGCCTCCATCGGCGCGGGCGGCGTGGCAGCCACGCCAGCGCGGGCCGCCCGGACCGAAACTTTCCTGACCGGCCAGCCCTGGACGCAAGCCACGGCGCAACGCGCCATGCAGGTGCTGCGCGCCGAGTTCTCGCCGATTTCCGACATGCGCGCGTCAAGCGCCTACCGCAGCGAAGTCCTGGGCAACCTGCTGCAGCGCTACTGGCTGGAAAGCCAGGGCGTGGAGCAGATCAACCTCGAATCGTTCGTTCTGGAAGAAAGGGCATGACCATGGACAAGGACATTTCCCTGAGCCGCGATGAAGTCGCCGACCCGGACGTGATCGACGCCAACGCCCATGCCGACCTGATGGCCGACCCGCAGCCGGCCGCCGTCAGCCCGCCGCCGGTGCCGCAGGCGGCCGGCAGCTCGCGTTTTCACGAAAGCGCCCGTGCGCAGGTCCAGGGCGCCGCCACCTATGTGGACGACATTCCCGAGATCAAGGGCACGCTGCATGCCGCGCCGATTCTGTCCACCGTCGCCCACGGCCGGCTCCTTGGCGTCGATGCCTCGGCCGCGCTGGCGATGCCCGGCGTGCGCGATGTGATCCTGGCGCGCGACATTCCCGGCGACCCGCTGCTGGGCAATTTCTCGCACGACGAGCCGGTGTTTGCGCTGGACACCGTGCAGCACATAGGCCAGGTCATCGGCGTGGTCGTGGCCGACACGGTCATGCAGGCACGGCGCGCGGCGCGGCAGGTCAAATGCCAGATCGACCCCCTGCCCGCCATCCTCAACGTGCATGACGCGCTGAAGGCGCAAAGCTATGTGCTGCCGCCGGTGTTCGTCAAACGCGGCGATGCCGAGGCCGCCCTCAAAACAGCGGCCCACACGCTGCACGGCACGCTCGAAGTCGGCGGCCAGGAGCATTTCTACCTCGAAGGCCAGATCGCCTACGTGGTGCCGCAGGAGCAGAACCAGTGGCTGGTCTATTCCAGCACGCAGCATCCGGGCGAGATCCAGCACTGGGTGTCGCATGCGCTGGGCATCGACAACCACGCGGTGCGCGTCGAATGCCGGCGCATGGGCGGCGGTTTCGGCGGCAAGGAAACACAGTCGGGCCACATGGCGGTCTGGGCGGCGATGGCCGCGCGCAAGCTGAAAAAACCCGTCAAGCTGCGCATGGACCGCGACGACGATTTCCTGGTCACCGGCAAGCGCCATCCGTTCGCCTACGAGTACACCGTGGGCTTTGACGACAGCGGCCGCATCACCGGCCTGAAGCTGCTGATGGCGGTGAACTGCGGCTTCAGCGCCGACCTGTCCGGCCCGGTCGCCGACCGGGCGGTGTTCCATGCCGACAACGCCTACTTTCTGGAGGATGTCGAGATCGCGTCCTACCGCTGCAAGACCAATACCCAGAGCCACACCGCGTTCCGGGGCTTCGGCGGGCCGCAGGGAATGATCGTGACCGAGTCCATCATGGGCGACATCGCGCGCCAGCTCGGGCTGGACCCGCTCGAAGTGCGAAGGCGCAACCTGTACGGCATCGGCGAGCGCGACGTGACGCACTACCAGATGAAGGTCGAGGACAGCATCCTGGCGCCGCTGCTATTAAAACTGCAGCAAACTTCGGGATACACAGAGCGCCAGCAGGCGATTTCGGCATGGAATGCGAAAAGCCCGGTCATCCGGCGCGGCATCGCCCTCACGCCGGTCAAGTTCGGCATCTCCTTCACCGCCACGCTGTTCAACCAGGCCGGCGCGCTGGTGCATGTCTACACCGACGGCTCGTGCCAGGTGAATCACGGCGGCACCGAAATGGGCCAGGGCCTGAACACCAAGGTCTGCCAGATCGTTGCCGACGAACTCGGCATTGCGTTCGAGCAGGTATTGGCGACTGCCAGCGACACGAGCAAGATTCCCAACGCCTCGGCCACCGCCGCCTCGGCCGGCACCGACCTGAACGCCCGGGCCGCGCAATACGCCGCCCGCAATGTGAAGGGCAACCTGGCGCAGTTCGTCGCCGGGCTGGACGGCTGCGGCGCGGGCGCGGTGTCGTTCAGAAACGGCCAGGTCATCACGCCCAAAGGCAGCCGGGCGTTCACCGACGTCGTCAAGCTGGCCTACGCCAACCGCATCCAGCTCTGGAGCGACGGCTTTTACCGCACGCCCAAGATCCATTACGACAAGACCACCCTGACCGGCCGGCCGTTTTACTACTTTGCCTACGGCGCAGCCTGCACCGAAGTGGCGATTGACACGCTGACGGGCGAAAGCCGGGTGCTGAAGGTCGACATCCTGCACGACGTGGGCACCAGCATCAACCCGGCCATCGACATCGGCCAGATCGAAGGCGGCTTCGTGCAGGGCATGGGCTGGCTGACGACCGAGCAGCTGGTCTGGAACGAAGCCGGCCTGCTCAGCACCCATGCGCCGAGCACCTACAAGATTCCGACCACCGGCGACGTGCCCGCGCACTTCAAGGTGGACCTCTGGCCCGAGCCGAACCGCGAGGACAACGTGTTTGGCAGCAAGGCGGTCGGCGAGCCGCCGCTGATGCTGGCGATCAGCGTGTTCGAGGCCATGCGCGACGCGGTGGCCCGGGCGCGGCCGGGCGCGCGGGTGCAGCTGGACGCGCCGGCCACGGCGGAGAACGTGCTGCGGGCGCTGGGCGGGCGGTAGCGGCGGCGGCCTGCCGCAGGTTCCCACGCGGCGCCTGCGCTGATCAACCTTTTCGTAAAAATTGGCATGGACGAACTTGACCTGTCTTCCCTGAACCTCATCGACGGCTTGCTGGCGCTCATCGTCCTGGCCGGGCTGGCGGGCGGCTGGGGCCGGGGTTTCCTGGTTGCCGCGCTGCAGCTGTTCACGCTCGCGGCCAGCCTGCTGGCGGCCTTCGCCAGCTACCACTATCCGCAGGCATGGCTGGAGGCCTGGGCGCCCAAACTGGGCGTGTGGGCCGCGCCGCTAAGTTTCCTCGCAACCTACCTCCTCGCGCACCTGTTCATCGGCCGGCTGGCCGGTGCGCTGGCGGGCGTCTTTCCGCGCACCGCGCATGCGCACGGCATCAACCGTGCGCTGGGCCTGGCGCCGGGCGGAATCAGCGGGCTGATCAATGCCATGCTGGCGTCGCTGCTGCTGCTCACGCTGCCGCTGTCCGACGGGCTGAGCAGGCTGACCCGCGAAAGCGCGCTGGCGGGCGAGTTGTCGGTTCCGGCGCAATGGCTGGAAGCCCGGCTGGCGCCCATTTTCCATCCGGCCCTGCAACGCACCCTGCAGGCGCTGACGGTGCCCACCGAGCCGCATGCCACCATCAAGCTGCCCTACCAGGTGAGCGATCCCAAGGTTCGGCCCGACCTGGAGGCCCGCATGCTCGACATGGTCAATGCAGAGCGCAAAGCCCAGGGGCTGCGGCCGCTGCAGGCCGACCCGGCGCTGGCCGAGGTGGCCCGCGCCCACAGCCGCGACATGTTTGCGCGCAGTTATTTCTCGCACACCAATCCGGAAGGGCAGGAGGCGTTCGACCGCATGCGCCAGGCCAAGGTGCCCTACCTGGTCGCCGGCGAAAACCTGGCGCTGGCCCAGACCTTGCCCAGCGCCCACCAGGGCCTGATGAACTCGCCCGGCCACCGGGCCAACATCCTGCTGCCCCGGTACGGCCGGGTTGGCATCGGCGTGCTCGACGGCGGCCGGTACGGCCTGATGGTCACGCAGAACTTTCGCAACTGAGCGGATTCGGCACGGCGCCTGTCCGCCTCCCAAAACAGGGAAAACCCTGGGCACATTCCTTGCGTACCAGCAACACAGGGACACGTATTCGCGAGATCGCTTGCGAAGCGTCCCTACCGATGCCGAGTGATCGGCGCTTTCACCATTTGCTGGAGTTTCGATGCACAAAAAAATCATGGCCCTGGGCACCGCACTGCTGTGCGCCGCCGGTGCCCACGCGCAAACCGCCGTCCAGTTCACCGGCATCGTGGACGCGTATGCCGGTTCCATGAAGATGGCCGGCGACGCCAGCCGCCAGTCGGCCGTCAACAGCGGCGGCCTGACCACTTCGTGGTTCGGTTTCAAGGGTTCGGAAGACCTGGGCAACGGCCTGAAGGCCAACTTTGCCCTGACTTCATTTTTCAGGGCGGACGGCGGCGAGCAAGGCCGGTTCGCCAACGACGCGCTGTTCTCCCGCGATGCCAATGTCAGCCTGTCGGGCGACTTCGGCTCGGTGCTGGTGGGCCGCTGGATGGCGCCCAACTTTTTGCCATCGGTCGTGGGCAATCCGCTGGGCGACTCCTTCGCCTTTTCGCCGCTGATCCTGCACATGAACGTGCCGCTGTTCAACGGCACCGGCTGGGCGTCGACCACGCCGGCCGACACCGGCTGGAGCAACCAGATCGCCTACACGACGCCGAAGTTCGGCGGTTTCCAGGCCAACCTGCAGTACCAGTTCGGCGAGGTGCCGGGCGACAACGGCAAGAAGAACATCGGCGCCAATTTCTTTTACTTTGGCGGCCCGCTGACGCTGACCGGCTTTTACGAGCGTGACCAGGTCAGGAACTACCCGCTCGCCCCCGGTGCCAGCACCCTGATCGGCAGCACCAGGAAGGACTGGATGCTGCTGGGCGCCTACGACTTCGGCGTGGTCAAGCCTTTTGTGAGCTATGGCCGCTCCAAGGCCGACAACTCGACCAACGAAGCCAGGACGATGCAGCTCGGCGCCTCCATTCCGGCCGGCCCTGCCGGCAAGGTGCTGGTGGACATGGTCAGCACCAAGCTGTCGCAGACCGGTGTGAAACGCACCACCGCCACGCTGGGCTACGACTACAACCTGTCCAAGCGGACCGATGCCTATGCCTTGCTCATGAACGACCGCATCACCAACCGGACCACCGGCAACAGCGTCGGCGTTGGCGTTCGCCACCGTTTCTGAACCCCTGTCCGTGGCGCGAGCCGGGCATCCGGCTCAACGCCGCGTGACGACCACTTCCAGGTACTCGCTGGGCACGACCAGCGAACCGGCGCCGGCGCGGTTCAGGCTGCCCAGCAAGCCGGCCAGGTCGCTTTGCAGCGCCGCCGCCTTGTCGGCCGGAAGCGCGGCGAACGCCTTGTGGACGGGTCCGTACCAGGTCCGGAACACCTCGATGAAATGGGCGGCCGAGCGGTAACGGAAGTTGAATTTGCGCGGCGTCACGGCAATGCCGGCGGCGTTCTCGCCGAACAGCGAACGCAGGTGGCTTTCCACGCCCCAGCGCGAAGGCGGCGCCACATCGGGCGGCGGCGGCATGTGCCGGCCCAGGGTCTTGAACATCTGGCCGACAAAGCCCTCGGGCGTCCAGTTGGCCATGCCGATGCGCCCGCCGCTCCGGCAGACCCGGGCCATCTCGGCGGCCGCCTTCGGCTGGTCGGGCGCGAACATCACGCCGAAGGTGGACAGCACCGCATCGAAGCTGGCGTCGGGGAAAGGCAGCGCCTCGGCGTCGGCCAGTTGAAAATCGATTTCCAGGCGTTCGGCGCGCGCCCGCTCGGCGCCCCGGTCCAGCAGCGCCTGCACATAGTCGGTCGAAGTGACCTTGCAGCCCCGGCGCGCGGCGGCCAGCGTGGCATTGCCGTTGCCGGCCGCCACATCGAGCACGCGCTCGTCCCATCGCAGGTCGCAGGCTTCGGCCAGCTGCTCGCCGACGATCTGCAGGGTGGTGCCGATGATGGCGTAGTCCCCGCTGGACCAGGCCGTCTGCTGTCGGCCTTTCAGCGCAACAAGGTCCGTGGCTTGGGTCATGGAAAGCTCCTTCGTGTGGGTTGGGGTCTGCCATGCAGCGGCCGTGGCAGTCGGTGGCGGGGGATCCATCCCCACGCCAACGGGCACTTTATTCCGCTGGGGCAGCGTTGTCATGCTTTGCGGGTTACCCATGCCAAATGCCCGGCCCCAGCAACTGCTGTTGAACCACAGCGGGTAACCATCGTCACCGACTGCAGGCCATTGCAGACATCGAGGAGACGGGGTTGGCGCCCTGCCTGAAGGTTTATTTAAAATACACTTTATGGTGCCGGATGGCTGCCCCAGTTTGAAGTCCGCCCTGCCCCGAAAAAGGAATTGAGCATGCCCGCCGCCGATCTATGCAGCGAAGAGGAAATTGTCCAGCTGGTGCACGGTTTTTACGACGCGGTGCGTAGCGACGACGTGCTGGGGCCGATCTTCGACCGGCATGTAAAGCACTGGGACGCGCACCTGCCGACGATGGTGGACTTCTGGTCATCGGCGCTGCGCGGCACGGCCCGGTTCCGGGGTTCGCCGATGCCCAGGCATGCGGCGCTTCCGGGGCTGAGCATCGAGCTGTTCCAGCGTTGGCTCTGGCTGTTCAGGCAGACCACGGGCGGGTTGCCAAATGCGGCACTGGCCGCAAAAGCCAACGACCTGGCCGAGCGCATTGCGCACAGCCTGTGGTACGGCTACCGGATGCGCCAGGGTGAGCCGGCTGCTGTCCCGGCTGCCCAAGCCACGGCCGGCTTGACCGCCATCGCCAAAGAAGAAGCCTGACATCACCGGCCCAAGGGAAATCCCACGGTCTGGCAAAGAAGGTTCACCCTAGAATCGGCAGCGACGACGTGACCGGAACACCCGGCTTGCAGTTCATCGCTCAAGCCCTGCCGGCCATTCCCCAAACCCTTCACCGAGACACCCCATGCTACGTAAACTTTTCTCCTTCCTGCTGATGGCCTGCGCCCTGACGGCGGCGCAGGCACAGACCTACCCGGCCAAGCCGATCCGCATGATCGTGCCCTTCCCGCCCGGCGGCGGCACCGACATTTTGTCGCGGCTGGTCGCCAACAAGCTGACCGAAGTGAGCAAATGGACGGTGATTCCCGACAACCGGGGCGGCGCCGGCGGCACCATCGGCATTGCCGAGGCCGCCCGGGCCGCGCCCACCGGCTACGAGATGGTGATGGGCCAGAAAGACAACATGGTGGTCGCGCCCTGGCTGTACAAGAACCTGAGCTACGACCCGACCAAAGACCTGGTCGCCGTCGCCCATGTCGCCTACACGCCGGTGGTGATCGTCACCGGTGTCAACTCGCGCTTCAAGACGCTGGCCGACGTGGTGGCGGCCGCCAAGGCCGCGCCCGACCAGATCACCTACGGCTCGCCGGGCAACGGCACCACCATTCACCTGGCCGGCGAAATCTTCAACACGGCGGCCGGCATCAAGCTGCGCCACATTCCCTACAAGGGTTCGAACCCCGCCATGATGGACGTGCTGGCCGGCAATGTGGACCTGATGGTGTCGTCGCTGCCGTCGGCCATGG
>JAQGMN010000445.1 GCA_028292345.1 Polaromonas sp.
CAGGATGGGATAAGGCGAACGGTTGGTGCAATTGCTCACGTCATCGGCCGGGGTGCCGGCAAACTGGTAGTCGGGGTGGAAGCTTGCGATCTGGAACACGCCATCGAGTTCCAGCGCCTCGAGCGCCGCATCGGCCCGGTCGAGGAAATCGTTGAAGTCGAGAAAATCGCCCAGGGCATGCGGCAACACCAGCAGCGTGGTGTCGCGCAAATCGGGCTCTTGCGCTGCCAGCGCCAGCAGCTCGCTGCGCAGATCTTCCTCGACTGCTTGCGCCTCGCGCGCGGCACTCACGGCGACGTGGATCTGGCCCTTCACGTACACCGATTTGGCAAACGGGCACAGGTTGAGGCCGATCACGGCGCGCTCGAGCCACGCCAGCGTGTCACTGCGCACGGTTTCAGGCGTTGGCTGCGCCATGGCGGGTGCCGCTTCGATTGGCATGGCTCAGCCCAGCAGACGCTGCCCCGTCAGACGCTCGTGCTCGCGCACGGCAAAGCGGTCGGTCATGCCGGCGATGTAGTCGGCCACCACGCGCTCGGGTTTGGCACCGGTGGCCAGGGGACTGTCGCCGCCGTCGAAACGGTCGCTGTGCGCCTGCGGCATCTGCGCCGGGTCGGCCATGTAGGCCTCGAACAGGTCGCGCACCACCTGCCGGGCCGCCTGCGTGGTCTGCACCACCTGCGGATGGCGGTATAGATTTTGTAGCAGGAAACGCTTGAGGGACGTGGACTGCAGGGCCATTTCATCTGAAAAGCAGACCAGCGCAGCATGCTGGCGAACGGCCTGGACACCGGCCGGCGCCGCCTGCGCAATCGCCAGCCGGGTGGCGTCGATGACATCGTAAACCTGGGCGCTGAGCATGCGCCGTATGGTTTCGAACAGCAGGCGCCGATCCTTCAGGGCCGGGTAGACGGCCAGCGTTTCGCGCCGGTAGCGGCTGAACAGCGGCACGTCCTCCAGTTGTTCCAGGCTCAGCAGACCCGAGCGCACGCCGTCGTCCATGTCGTGGGCGTTGTAGGCGATTTCATCGGCCAGATTGGCCAGCTGCGCCTCCAGGCTGGGTTGCCGCCAGGCCGGCTCATGGCCGGGCTGATCGACAAACCGGCGGGCCACGCCGCCCGGCTCTCTGGCTTCGATATGGCGGGCGTTGCGCTTCGAGCAGTGCTTCAGGATGCCTTCGCGCGTTTCAAACGTCAGGTTCAGTCCATCGTAGTCCGGGTAACGCTCTTCCAGCGAATCGACGACGCGCAGGCTTTGCAGGTTGTGCTCGAAGCCGGCGCTGTCCGGGTTGTGGCTTTTCAGGCAGGCATTGAGCGCATCCTGCCCGGCATGGCCGAAAGGCGTGTGGCCCAGGTCGTGTGCCAGCGCAATCGCCTCGACCAAGTCTTCGTTGAGCTGCAGGGTGCGGGCGATGGAGCGGCCCAGTTGCGCGACTTCCAGCGAATGCGTCAGCCGGGTGCGAAACAGGTCGCCTTCATGGTTCAGGAACACCTGGGTCTTGTAGACCAGCCGGCGAAACGCGGTCGAATGCACGATGCGGTCGCGGTCGCGCTGGAAGTCCGAGCGCGTCGGCGCCACCGGCTCGGGAATGCGGCGGCCGCGCGACAGGGCCGGATCACAGGCGTAGGCAGCCAGGTTCATGGTTTATGCATCAAAAAGGCCGTTTGCGCAATATCCATGAGCGCAAGCAGCTATTAATTTCATAGTAGACAGCATGCTCCGCTGGTCAGGCGCAGCACAGGTCGATGACCTCGCGCACCAGCGCATCGGGCGCGGCGCAGACGGCAGCCTTGCCGGGGCCGTCGATCACCACGAAACGGATCTCGCCGGCCTCGGATTTCTTGTCCACGCGCATCAGGTCGAGGTAGCGGCCGGCGTTGTCGGCGGCAGACAGCACCGGCGCCTTGACCGGCAGGCCGGCGCGGCGCACCAGCGTGGTCAGGCGTTCGACAAAGGCCGAATCCACCCGGCCCAGCTGCTCTGACAGATGCGCGGCCATCACCATGCCGCAACCGACGCCTTCGCCGTGCAGCCATTCGCCGTAGCCCAGCCCGGACTCGATCGCATGGCCAAAGGTGTGGCCGAAGTTCAATATCGCCCGCAGGCCCGACTCGCGCTCGTCCTGGCCGACCACCCAGGCCTTGATCTCGCAGCTGCGCCCGATGGCATGCGCCAGCGCGGCCGGCTCCCTGGCGAGCAGCGCGTCGAGGTTGATTTCCAGCCAGCCGAGGAAAGCCATGTCGGCAATCGGCCCGTACTTGATGACTTCGGCCAGGCCGGCGCTCAGTTCCCGCTCAGGCAGTGTCTTGAGCGCGTCCAGGTCGCACACCACCCGTTGCGGCTGGTAGAACGCGCCAATCATGTTCTTGCCCAGCGGATGGTTGATGGCGGTCTTGCCGCCGACCGACGAGTCCACCTGCGCCAGCAGCGTCGTCGGCACCTGCACGAAGGGCACGCCGCGCATGTAGCTGGCGGCGGCAAAGCCGGTCATGTCGCCGACCACGCCGCCGCCCAGTGCAAACAGCACCGTCTTGCGGTCGCAGCCGTTTTCCAGCAGCGCGTCAAAAATCAGTTGCAGCGTCGGCCAGTCCTTGTGCGCTTCGCCATCGGGCAGCGTGACCAGCAGCACCCGTGGATAGTGCGCGCGCAGGGCTTCGGTCAGTTGCGCCGCATACAGGGGCGCCACGGCCGTGTTGGACACCACGAGCGCGGTCGCGGCCTTGGGCAGGTGCTGGTAGGTTTGCGCATCACCCAGCAAACCGGTGCCGATCACGATGGGGTAGCTGCGCTCGGCCAGGTTGATCTGGACCTGCGCCGTTGCGGGAGAAAAGGAAGGATTTGCTTGCATCACCGAAGTGTAGGGGCACTTTTCGGCAGGGATTGACGGGTTGCGGTTTTACGCGGCGTTGAAGACCTGCGCTGCTGAGTGGCGCCGCTTCATGAGCCCGGAACGATGCCTGCCAGTTCGAGTTGCATGGCGATCATGTTGACCAATGTGGACACCGAGGGGCGGCCGGTCTCGATGACGAAATGCGCGGTTTCGCGGTACAGCGGATCGCGCTGGGTGTACAGGTCGCGCAGGCGTCCCAGGGGGTCGGCGACCTGCAGCAGCGGACGGCTGACATCATGGCGGAGCCGGCGAAACAGTTCCTCGGGCGAGGAACGCAGGTAGACCACATGGCCCCGGTCGTGCAGGCGCTGGCGGTTGGCCGGACGCAGCACCGAACCGCCGCCGGTCGAAAGCACCCTCCCGGTCAGGCCGGTCAGTTCGTCAATGACGGATTCCTCGACATCGCGAAAGCTGGGCTCCCCTTCCCGCTCGAAATAGTCGCGGATGGAACAGCCGAGCCGCTCCTCGATGAAATGGTCGGAGTCGAGAAAAGGAAGCTTCAACCGCCGGGCGAGTTGTCGCCCGACGGTGGATTTACCGGAGCCGGGGAGGCCGACGAGGCCCACATTGAGATGTGGGATCGAGGGGATGGATTGCACTAAAAAGTCCGATCAAGGAACCGCTACATCAAATGAGCTTTCCTTTGTACCATTTCCACCAGCAACGCTTGCGTTGAACCGGATGACATCACCAGTAGCACAAGTCTCCAGCGTGGCGGTGTGAATAGTGGGCTCAGTTGTACTGCCGATCTGAGTGCCCTGCAATGTCGCCTTACAGGCACTTGTACTTGGAATCACGCCAACACTCAAACTTGCATCTGCAGGAAGTGGATTTCCGTCGTAGTCAGAAAGCTGTACCGCAATAGCTCCTTTGGATTGACTAATCACTTGAGTCCGGTGCTTACCAGGTATTGTCGAGTCATAGCTATTTGGCTGGCCAATCTCACCGCCCGAAAAAACAATTACGATTTGGCGGCGAACTTTGGTATAGCCATCCCATACACCATTGCAGGTTGCTCCTACGGAAAGCCCTGCATTGGAGTTAAGCGGGCAAGCAGTATTACCCGTAGAACCAGCCGGCATTGGATAAAAGGTTTCGCCATCATCAGTATTGGTAACCAAATTTTTGTACGAAGAAACGAATGCACCACTTTCATCCTTGTCGATATAAGGCGAACCAATATCCTCAAAAAGCTCGCCAGCATCGTAGCGGTTGTTGTAGATTCCCGTGATCGTATCTTTCTTGTCGATGAAATATTCCTCCCCATCGGCATAAGCCAGCACGGTCACGCGACCGGGCCGCGGGTCTCCGCCTGCAGCTGTTGAGCCCATGGGACGATAGTCTTGCCCAATCAGTTTCACAGTGCAAGCACCACCAGCAATAAGGCAACTGCTTAGCCCAGTGGAGTTGATCTGCCCGCCTTCGCTGACGAAAATAATCTTCGTTCCATCTGGCACCGGATTACCTTGGCGATCAGCGGCATTTACAGTGATGTCAACGCTGTTGTTGTTGAATCCGCTGGTGAAGTATCCACCTGCGTAAAAATTGAATTTTGTAGCCGCAATATCAAAGAAACGCTGCGTAGGCAGTCCAGTTTGCACAGTTAGTAAGTTGGATGATGTGGCGATCGCAGCATTGGGAGCATCCAACGTAGCCGTAACCTGCACCGTCGTAGGCAAAGTACCCCCACAAACAGAAAATAGAGCAATTCCGTCGGATCCAGATATAACAGACGAAGGCGATCCGCAGAAATTAATACCTCCATCGGTATTCGTCAGACTTGCATTGACCTTGACACCTGTAGTCACAGCAGCACCGACTGAATCAATGACCTTGAAACTTACGATTGACGTATTTGCGCCAGTCGAGCCTTTTTGATAAATCAAGTTGGGTATCGCGCTTACAAACTGAAGGCCTGCTATTGGTGGTGCAGTGACTGTATAAGAAGCAGGCTCCGATGAAATGCCAGAAGCGGAAGCACTGACTACGCAAGTGCCTGTATTGCTGGTTTGAATAACAGCCGTTGCCCGACCGCTTGCATCAACCAGCGAAGGTGCAGGAGACACCGTACCGCAGCCTGTCGAAAAAGTCACGGCGACGGAGTTTGACGAGGCATCTACACCATTGACATTCACGTCAACACTTACGTTGACCGACTGCCCTCTTTGCACAGTTGATGAAGAAACAGACAGATTGGACAAAGTGACTGTGCCGGGCGTTATTTGAAGATCGTAATTTTGGGTCAGAGATACTGTCTCTACCGTCGCTACAGCAGTAACTTGCACAGCGCCTGATGATGTGACGTCTGCAGGTGCAATGCGCACCTGCAGTAAGCCAGCCGCATCGGTTAACTGTGATGTCACGTTTGGCACGAGCACTGCCTGAGGCGAGTCAAGCGTGATAGTAACGCGCGTATAAGCGGCAGCTGAACCCGAACTTTCTTTCAACAAGATTTTGAGAAATTGTGGCTGGGTCTGTGACAACAAGCGATTGGTAACTTCATTACCGGTTGCATCGACCAGTGATAACGAAATTTTTGGCGCGGCCACTACAACAGGTGTAGTTGTCCCCGTTCCCGTTGTAGCGCCCGAACTGCCCCCGCCGCCGCCGCAAGCCGCCAGCGCCGTCACCAAAATAGCAGCCGGTAAATATTTAAAAAACTTCATTTCACTCTTCCCTACTTCAGAAAATTAATTCTTGTTATCGCGCAGCAGCGCGGTCCGTGATCATCTTCGGCGTAATGAACACCAGCATTTCCTGTTTCCGGGACGTGCGTTCGCGGCTCTTGAACAGGTTGCCCAAATAAGGCACATCGCCCAGCAGCGGAACCTTGGTTTCATTATTCGTTTCTTCGAGCGTGAAGATGCCGCCAATCACCACCGTGCCGCCGTTCTCAACCAGCACCTGGGTCTGGATATGCTTGGTGTCGATGGCAATGCCGGCTGCAGTCGTTTCTCCACGGCTGTCCTTGTTCACGTCCAGGTCCAGAATGATGTTGCCTTCAGGCGTGATCTGCGGCGTGACTTCGAGCTTCAGGTTGGCCTTGCGAAATGCCAGCGACGTGGCGCCGCTGGAAGTGGCGGTCTGATAAGGGAATTCGGTGCCCTGCTCGATCAGCGCCTTGACCTGGTCCGCCGTGACGACGCGCGGGCTGGAGACGATCTTTCCCTTGCCATCGGCTTCGAGCGCCGACAACTCCAGGTTGAGGAAGCGGTTCGCCGCCGCATTGAAAATCGAGACCGCGAACGAAGCCGCATTGTTCGCAACGCCCAGCGTTGAGGCGGGAAAGCTGACGAAATTGCCGCTGGTGTCGGCAGCCGTCGCGCTGTAATTGGTTCCCAGCGTGACATTGGTATTGCCATTGGACAAGGCACCGGCGGCGCCAATCATGCCGCCACCCAGCCTGACACCCAAAGACCGTCCAAATGTGTCCGATGCCTCGACGATGCGCGCCTCAATCAGCACCTGCCGCACGGCAATGTCCAGTTTGCCAATAAAGCTTTGCACCTGTTCCAGCCTGGATGGAATGTCGGTGACGAACAACTGGTTGGTACGCGGCTCGGCAATCACGCTCCCCCGGTTGGACAGTATCCGGGCCGTGGTTGCGCCTGCACCGCCAGCGGAAATCTGCGCGGCAATTTCACTGGCCTTGGCATAGTTGATCTGGAACGACTGCGTGCGAACCGCTTCCAGCCCCTGAATCGCGACGCGGGATTCGAGTTCCTGCTTGTCCTTGGCCGCCAGTTCGTCCTTGGGCGCGATCAGCAGCACATTGCCGGTCTTGCGCATGCCCAGACCCTTGGCCTGCAGGATGATGTCCAGCGCCTGGTCCCATGGCACGTCTTTCAGGCGCAGAGTGACCGATCCGGTGACCGTGTCCGAGGTCACCACATTGAAGTTGGTGAAGTCGGCAATCACCTGCAGCAGCGAACGGATTTCAATGTTCTGGAAATTCAGCGACAGTTTTTCGCCATTGAAGCCGGTGCCCTGGGTCAGCTTGTCAGGGTCCACCTTTTGCGGGCGCACTTCCAGCACGAACTGGTTGTCGCTCTGGTAGGCGCTTTGCTCCCACTGGCCGGTGGGCTCCACCACCATGCGAACCTTGTCGCCCACCTGCGAGGTGGTCACGGTTTGCACCGGGGTTCCGAAATCCGTGACATCGAGCCGGCGGCGCAACCCTTCAGGCAGGGCGGTTTTCAGGAACTCCACCACGACGGTCTTGCCTTGCTGGCGAATGTCCACACCCACTTCGTTGTTTGGCAGGGCCACCACGATGCGGCCCGAGTTGTTGGGGCCACGCCGGAAATCGATGTCTTTGAGCGGCAGCGTGTCGCGGTTTCGGCTTTCGGCAAACACCGGGGCTGCGGCTACCGAAGGCGCTGTCACGGCCTGCGAATCCAGAATGATCAGCAAGGATTTTCCTTGCAACTCGGCCTTGTAAGCCGTCGGCGTATTCAAGTTGAGCACGACACGGGTACGCTCGCCGGCCTGGATCACGTTGGCTGAGCGCATGTTGCCCAAATTGATTTCAATCGCCGAGCGGCCCACGGAATTGCCGACACCCTGAAAATCAAGGGCAATGCGGGCAGGCGACTGGATGCTGAAACCCGTGGGAACGCTGGCCAGCGGTTCGGCCAGTTCAATCCGGATCACTTCCGAGCCGCCTTGCACCGAGCCCGAAACGGCCTGAATGGCGTTTTCTGCCCTTGCCAGCAAGGGCATGGTGCTCGCCACCACCATCACACCCAGCAATGCGCGGCGCACGACGCGCCCAAGCAAACGCGGCAGACTTTCTTGCGCCCTCGCCTTCACTGCCAATTCCGCTGTCTGCATGTTCATTTCTTTTCCTCTAGAAGCTGTAATG
>JAQGMN010000435.1 GCA_028292345.1 Polaromonas sp.
TCGAGCTCCAGCGCCTTGCCGGCCTCGACGTCCTGCAGCATCGACGTCTTGAAGGCGCCGAGCTTGCGGGTGACCTGGTGCCGGTCCTCGGGCTGCTGGTCGATCGGAATGCCGATGCGCGCGCCGATCTCCTTGGCTTCGAGCATCACCTGCGAGATGAAGCCGCGCACCAGCTCGTCGTTCATGATCAGGTCGGTGGTGGCGCCAGTCAGCGCGCTGATCGGGTTAACGGTCATGTTGCCCCAGAGCTTGTACCAGATGTCTTTCTGGATCTGGTCGGAAACCGCCGCTTCGAAGCCGGACTTTTCCAGCAGCGCGGCCAGCTGCTGCACGCGCCCGGTTTTCCCGCCCGACGGTTCGCCCAGGATGAGCTTGTTGCCGAAGTGGTGGCAGACCTGCCCCGGCTCATCGACCGAGCAGCTGGCGTGCACCACGCCGCCGACGATGCGCTGCACCGGAAGGGCCGCCGCCAGCGCGCCGTCCGGGTCGACCGCCGTCAGCCGCGTGCCGGCCAGCGCGCCGCCAAAGCCCTGCAGAAACCACCACGGCACGCCGTTCATCGCCGTCAGCACCGTGGTTTGGGGCCCCAGCAGCGGCCCGATCTGGCGCGCCACCTCGGGCAGCGACGGCGCCTTGACCGCCAGCACCACCAGGTCCTGCATGCCAAGGTCCGCCGGCGTGTCGCTGGAAGCGACGGCCTGCGAGGTGACGCGGCTGCCTTCGCGCAGGCGCAGCCCGTGCAGCTGCAGCGCGTCGAGCGTGGCGCCGCGCGCCACCACGCTGACGCTGCAGCCGGCATGCGCCAGCCCGCTGCCGATCCAGCCGCCAATGGCGCCCGCGCCGTAAATGCAAACTTTCATGGTGTGGGTCTCCAGACGTCAAAATTTAAGTAAAAAAGGCCTTTTTCGCAAGAGGGGCGGGCGCTGTCAGCTATTGATTCAATAGCAAATCAGCGGCGGCTCAGGCCGGCGCCAGGTGCGCCGCCAGGTTGTTGTGCTTGCCTTCATAGACCGGCGCGCCTTCGTGGACCTGCAGCGTCAGCCCGACGGCATGGCGGGCAAACACCGGCGCCAGGTGCGCCTTCACGCTGGCCAGCACCGCGTCGCCGGCGCGCTGCACCATGGCCGCGCTGCGGCCCGGCGTGATGAGCAGGTTCAGGTAGATGAAGGCCCGGTCGGGCTGGCCGTCGGCCACTGCGAAATGCGGCGCCGGCCAAGCCATCACGCGGGTGCCGACCACCGGAAACAGCGGGGCGCCGTCGTCGTGGCGCAGCGCCACCAGCGTGGCCGCCAGGGTGGTGCAGAGCGTGCCCATGCCGGCTTCGGCTTCCAGGTTGGCGGTGTATTCGATCGTAAGGTGCGGCATGAAAACTCCAGTTGAAAAATCAGTTCGTCGGCCGTGGCCGCTCAGTAGGTCTGGCTGGCCGGCACGACCGGCACGCCGTTTTTGAACCGCGCCGCCAGGGCGCTGGTGGTCCTGGCCAGCAGGTTGGTGTCCAGCCCCACGGCGACAAAAGTCGCGCCGAGTTCCAGGTAGCGCCTGGCCTGGTTTTCGTCCGGCGTCAGGATGCCGGCGGCCTTGCCGGCCTTGACGATGCGCGCAATCCCGTCGGCAATCGCCGCCTGCACGTCCGGATGGCCGGGGTTGCCCGCATGGCCCATCGACGCCGACAGGTCGGCCGGGCCGATGAACACGCCATCGACGCCCTCGACCGCGGCAATCGCGTCCAGGTGGCGCAGCGACAGCTCGGTTTCGGCCTGCACCAAGAGGCAGACCTGCGCATTGGCCTCATGCACATAGGCCGGGTTGCGGCCCCAGCCCGACGCCCGCGCGCCGGCCATGCCGCGAATGCCCTGCGGCGGGTAGCGCATGGCGCGCACCAGGTCGGCCGCCTGCCCGGGCGTGTCCACCATCGGCACCAGCAGCGTCTGCACGCCCAGGTCGAGGTACTGCTTGACCAGCGTCGTGCCGACGTGGCCGCTGCCGACCGGAATGCGCGCGATCGGGTGCGACGCATACGGCGCAATCGCCTGCAGCTGGCCCAGGATGCTGCGCAGGTCGTTGGGCGAATGCTCGCCGTCGATCAGCAGCCAGTCAAAGCCGGCGCCGGCGCAAATTTCCGCGCTGTACGGGTCGGCCAGGCCCAGCCACAGGCCGATCTGCGGCCGCTTGTCGGCCAGCGCTTGTTTAAAGGGATTCAGAAGGGTCTTCATGCGGGCGTCCGGTTTCAAGGTTGGAGGAGGGCAGGGCGGAATGCTACAACGCGTCGCTTCGAATGGCCCAGCGTATTTTTTTATCAATTGCGAACAGCGCCGTGGCACCAAACTTGCACCGCCTGTTTTCTGCCAAGGCGCGACCGGCGGCCGGAGTTGAATGCCACGCCGTACAGCATTTGTGTGAAGGCGGAAAAAAAATGATCGAAAATTTCGCTATCATGAATGAGGTTGTAAATTTTTATCCATTTAATTCCCTCTTGCCCTCTTGACTTCCCAGGCACAAGCTCCCGGCAATCCTTCGATGGCGCAGCGCATTGCCCGCATGCTGCCCACGCTGAGCCGTTCGCACCGCCAGGTGGCCGGTTATGTGCTGGCGCATCCGCTGCAGGCCGCGACCCTGCCGATCGACGAGTTGGCGGCCACCGTGGGGGTTTCGGTCGCCACGGCCAACCGCTTTGCCCGGGCGCTTGAATTCGACGGCTATCCGCAGTTCCGGGCGGCCCTGGTGCTGGGCTTCGAGAACACGCTGGCGCCGGTCGAAAAGCTGCGCAGCACCCTTGCGCATCCGGCCACGGTGGCTGACATCTTTGCCTCTTCGCTGGAGGAAAGCCAGCGCAACATCGACCTGACGCGGCAAAGTATCGACACCCAGAGCTGTACCGCCGCAGTCAAAGCCATCCTGGGCGCGCGGCGCATCTGCATTGTGGGCTTTGGCACCAGCAGCTGGCTCGGCGGATTGCTGCAGCGTTGCCTGGACCCCTACTGCAGCCAGGTTCAGCTGCTCGCCAGCATGGAGGGCTCGTCGTATGGCGCGCGCATCCTGTCCCACCTGGGCGCCTCGGACCTGCTGATCGCGATTGCCTTTCCGCGCTATTTCGAGGACACCCTCCTGCTGACGCGCCGTGCCCGCGAGGCCGGGATTCCGGTGCTGGCGCTGACCGACCGGGTCACCTCGCCGCTGGCGCCCCTGGGCGCCGTCACGCTGTATGCCCACACCGACAGCCAGTATTTCTCCAATTCCGAAACCACCGTGCTGGCCCTGATCGAAGCATTGTGCAGCGCCGTTGCGCATGGCGCCAAGGACTCGGTCAAGGCGGCGGCGCAGCTGGCCGAAGCCGTGCTGCCCTGGCTGCACGGCGACGCGCCGACCCGGCTGCGCACCGCCGGCAACGCCGGCAAGCCGTTTGCCCGCAAACCGGCCGCGCCCTCCAAGTTACCAAAGGCCCTGCCATGACACCTGCCCGTCCCCTTCCCGTCATCGCCATCCATGGCGGTGCCGGCACCATGAGCCGCAGCGACATCAGCAGCGAGCAGCACACGGCCTACCATGCCGCGCTGAACGGCATTTTGCGAGCCGGCCAGAAAGTGCTGGCCGGGGGCGGCAGCGCGCTGGACGCGGTCGGCATGGCCGTGGAACTGCTGGAGGACTGTCCGCTTTTCAATGCCGGCCACGGCGCGGTGTTCACGCACGACGAAACCCATGAACTCGATGCCATGGTGATGGACGGCGCCACGCGGCGCGCTGGCGCCGTGGCCTGCGTGACGCGCATCCGCCGGCCGGTCCGCGCGGCGCGCGCCGTCATGGAGCGCAGCGGGCATGTGCTGCTGGTCGGTCCTGGCGCCGAGGCGTTTGCTGCGGAGCACGGGCTGGAAATGGTGGCGCCCGGTTATTTTTCGACCGACGCCCGCCGCCAGCAACTGCGGCGCGCGCTCTCCAGCGACAAGGCGGTGCTGGACCATGACGGCGCCGCCCTGGTGTTTCGCAATGCGCCGATCGACGAAGACCGCAAGCTGGGCACCGTCGGCGCGGTGGCGCTGGATGCGCGCGGCAACCTGGCCGCCGCCACCTCCACCGGCGGAATGACCAACAAGCGGCCCGGCCGCGTCGGCGATTCGCCGGTGGTCGGCGCCGGCACCTATGCCGACAACCGCACCGCCGCGATTTCGTGCACCGGCACCGGCGAGATGTTCATGCGCACCGTGGCCGCCTACGACATTTGCGCCCGCATGGCCTATGCCGGCCAGTCGCTCGGTGAAGCCGCGCAAACCGTCGTCATGCAGGTGCTGCCGGCCATTGGCGGGCGCGGCGGCCTGATCGCGGTGGATGCGCAAGGCAACCTGAGCCTGCCCTTCAACACCGAGGGCATGTACCGCGGCTGGGCGCGCGTGGGGGAAGCGCCGGTCACGGCGATTTACGCCTGCCATGCTGACACGGTGGATGTGGCGGCCGGGGCTGCTTCATGACGTTTCTAGGCAGCGCCAATGAAGCTGCGGAGCCGTTTGCGGACGACCGGGGAGGCGCGCCCGCCATGGCGCGCCAGCGCGTCATCGAGGTCAGCGACCTGAGCGTGAGCTTTCCGGGCGAGCAGCGCACCGTGCAGGCGGTCCGCAAGCTCGGCTTTCATGTCGATGCCGGCGAAACGCTGGCCATCGTCGGCGAATCGGGCTCCGGCAAGTCGGTGTCCTCGCTGGCGCTGATGCGGCTGGTCGAGCAGGGCGGCGGACGCCTGGACAGCGGCAGCATGTGGCTGACGCGCCGCAGCGGCGAGCGCATCGACCTGGCCCGCGCC
The DNA here is from genome assembly GCA_028292345.1 of Polaromonas sp. Lineage (GTDB taxonomy): Bacteria > Pseudomonadota > Gammaproteobacteria > Burkholderiales > Burkholderiaceae_C > Polaromonas. Next base: position 4,787 of record JAQGMN010000435.1, read on the forward strand.
TCGCAGGTGCAGATGCGCGGCCTGCGCGGCGCCGACCTGGCGATGGTGTTCCAGGAGCCGATGACCTCGCTCAACCCGGTGTTCACCGTCGGCGAGCAGATCGCCGAATCGATCCGCCTGCACCAGGGGCTTTCCTACCGCGCGGCGCTGGCCGAGGCGCTGCGCATGCTCGACCTGGTGCGCATTCCCGAGGCCCGCAGCATGCTGGGCCGCCATCCGCACCAGCTGTCGGGCGGCATGCGCCAGCGCGTGGTGATTGCGATGGCGCTGGCCTGCAAGCCGGCGCTCTTGATCGCCGACGAGCCGACCACCGCGCTGGACGTGACGATCCAGGCGCAGATCCTGGCGCTGATCCAGCAGCTGCAGCGCGACCTGTCGATGGGCGTGATCTTCATCACCCACGACATGGGCGTCGTGGCCGAGGTGGCCGACCGGGTACTGGTGATGCTGCGCGGCGACAAGGTCGAGGAAAACACCTGCGCCGCCCTGTTCGCCCAGCCGCGCGAGCCCTATACCCGCGCCTTGCTGGCCGCCGTGCCGCGCCTGGGCGCCATGCACGGGCAAGACCTGCCCCGCCGTTTCGACATGCCGGGCGTCAGGGCGACCTTGGCGCCCGAACCCGACACCGTGCGCCACGACCAGCCCGCCGTGCTCAAGGTGAAGGCCTTGGTGACGCGTTTTGGCTTGCCCAGCGGCCTGTTCGGGCGCATCGACCGGCAGGTGCATGCGGTCGAGCAGCTGAGCTTCGAGCTGAAGCCCGGCGAGACGCTGTCGCTGGTCGGCGAATCCGGTTGCGGCAAGTCGACCACCGGCCGGTCGCTGGCGCGGCTGGTGGATTTCCAGGGCGGCAGCGTCGAGGTGGCGGGCCGCAGCATCGCCGGCCTCAAGGGCAAGGCGCTGCAGGCGCTGCGCCGCGACATCCAGTTCGTGTTCCAGGACCCGTTCGCCTCGCTGGACCCGCGCCTGACGGTCGGCTATTCGGTCATGGAGCCGATGCTGATCCACCGCATGATGCCGCAGGCGCAGGCCGAGGCGCGGGTCGGCTGGCTGCTGGGCAAGGTCGGGCTGCCGGCGGAGGCGGCGAACCGCTATCCGCATGAATTCTCGGGCGGGCAGCGCCAGCGCGTGGCGATTGCGCGGGCGCTGGCGCTCAACCCCAAGGTGGTGATCGCCGACGAGGCGGTGTCGGCGCTGGACGTGTCGATTCGCGCGCAGATCATCAACCTGATGCTGGACCTGCAGCAGGAATTCGGCATTGCCTTCCTGTTCATCTCGCACGACATGGCGGTGGTCGAGCGCATCAGCCACCGCGTGGCGGTGATGTACCTCGGCCAGATCGTTGAAAACGGACCGCGCCGCGCCGTGTTCGAAAATCCGCAGCATGCCTACACCCGGCGCCTGCTGGCGGCGGTGCCGGTGGCCGACCCGTCCCGCCGGCACCTGGCGCGCCAGCTGATGGCCGACGAGATTCCCAGCCCGATCCGGTCCATCGATGATCCGCCGCAGGTGGCGCCGCTGCATGAAGTCGGTCCCGGGCATTTCGTGGCGCGGCATTCGGTCGGAGGGCCTTACTGACCAACCGCCGGCCGGCAACCGGTCATGCGCCTGACCTGCCTGCTTGTGCGTTTATGGATGGATTGCAGCGGCCTTTCGTGGTCTTGTTCATCTGTCCTTTTGCTTGGTGTCCTGTTTTTTTTTATTTCCTTACCTTCAAGGAGTTTTCCGATGAACAAGTCTTACTCGACCTTTGCCGCCGCCGTGCTGCTGGCCGGCCTGGCCGTCCCGGCCCATGCCGCCAGGGACGTGGTGGTGGCGGTGCAGTCCAACTTCACGACGACCGACCCCTACGACGCGAACGACACGCTGTCGCAGGCGGTCGCCAAGTCCTTCTACCAGGGCCTCTACGGCTTCGACAAGGGCCTGAAGATGGTGCCGGTGCTGGCCGACAGCCATACCGTCAGCAAGGACGGCCTGGTCTATACCTTCAAGCTCAAGTCGGGCGTCAAGTTCCACGACGGCACGCCGTTCAATGCCGAAGCGGTGAAGGTCAACTTCGAACGCGTGACCAATCCGGAGAACAAGCTCAAGCGCTACACGCTCTACAAGAACATTGCCAAGACCGAGGCGATTGACGCCACCACGGTCCGCGTCACGCTGAAGGAGCCGTTTTCGCCCTTCATCAACACGCTGGCCCATCCGTCGGGCGTGATGATCTCGCCGGCGGCGCTGGCCAAGTACGGCAGCAAGGGCATCGCCCAGAATCCGGTCGGCACCGGCCCGTTCAAGTTTGTCGAATGGAAGGCCACCGACTACCTGAAGGTTGCCAAATGGGAAGGCTACTGGAAGCCCGGCTATCCCAAGGTGGACAGCATCACCTGGCGCCCGGTGGTGGACAACAACACCCGCGCGGCCATGATGCAGACCAACGAGGCGCATTTCGCCTTCCCGATGCCGCCCGAAGCGCTGGAAAGCCTGTCGAAAAAGCCCAGCCTGGAAGTGACGAAAGCCCCGTCCATCATCCACCGCTACCTGTCGATGAACACCCAGCAAAAGCCGTTCGACAACCCCAAGGTGCGCGAAGCCATCAACTACGCCATCAACAAGGACGCCCTGGTCAAGGTCGCATTCTCGGGCTATGCGATTCCGGCCGAGGGCGTGCTGCCGCAGGGCGTCGAATACGCCACCAAGCTCGGCCCCTGGCCCTACAACCCGGCCAAGGCCAGGGAACTGCTGAAGGAAGCCGGCTATCCGAACGGCTTTGAGAGCACGCTGTGGTCGGCCTACAACTACACCACCGCGCAAAAGGTGATCCAGTTCGTGCAGCAGCAGCTGGCCCAGGTCGGCATCAAGGTGCAGGTCCGGGCGCTCGAAGCCGGCCAGCGCGTCGAGCTCGTCGAAAGCGCGCAAGACCCCGCAACCGCGCCGGTGCGCATGTACTACGTCGGCTGGTCGTCATCGACCGGCGAGGCCGACTGGGCGATGCGCCCGCTGCTGGCGTCCGAGTCGCTGCCGCCCAAGATGTTCAACACGGCCTATTACAAGAACCCCGAGGTCGATGCCGACATTGCCAAGGCGCTGGTGACGACCAGCAGCACCGAAAAGGCCAGGCTGTATGCCGATGCGCAGCAGCGCATCTGGAAGGACGCACCCTGGGCTTTCCTGGTCACCGAGCAGCTCCTGTCGGTGCGCGCGCGCAACCTGACCGGTTTCCACGTGATTCCGGACGGCAGCTTCAATTTTGACGAGGCCGAATTGAAGTGAGGCCCCCACGCTCCCCACTTCGTGTGGTTCGCTGCCCCCCGGGGGGGCCGCTGCGCCTGCGGCCCGGCGGAGCCGGTTCCGCGGCCCTGGCTGGGGGGAATGTCGCCCCCACGCTTGTCGCTTCGCGTACTGCGCTGCCCCCCGGGGGGGCCGCTGCGCCTGCGGTCTGGCAAAGCCAGTCCCGCGGCCCCCTGCTGGTGGGGAGGGGAAGCCCCCACGCTTGTCGCTTCGCGTACTGCGCTGCCCCCCGGGAAGGCGCTGCGCCTGCGGCCCGGCAAAGCCGGTTTCGCGGCCCTGGCTGGCATGGGACTGTCACCACGCCTCCCACTTCGTGTTGTTCGCTGCCGTTCAGCCGGACTGGCTCAGGGCGGTGGGGCGCTGACAGCCTTGCGGCAGATTTGCTGAATCCATGATCGTTTTGAAATGACCGTCTATCTCATCAAGCGCCTGCTGGGCCTGCTGCCGACGCTGCTGATCGTGGCGGTGCTGGTGTTCCTGTTCGTGCACCTGCTGCCCGGCGATCCGGCGCGGCTGGCGGCCGGGCCTGAAGCCGGGCCGGAAACCGTCGAGCTGGTACGCCGCGACCTGGGGCTGGACCTGCCGCTGCCGCAGCAGTTCGTGCGCTTTTTCAGCCATGCGCTGCAGGGCGACTTCGGCCTGTCGATCCGCACCAAGCGGCCGGTGGCCACTGAAATCGCCGAGCGCTTCGCCCCCACGTTCTGGCTCACCATCGCCGCCATGGGCTGGTCGGTGCTGCTGGGGCTGGCGCTGGGCATGGTGTCGGCGGTCTGGCGCAACCGCTGGCCCGACCGGCTCGGCATGACGCTGGCGGTGTCGGGCATCTCCTTTCCGTCGTTCGCGCTGGGCATGCTGCTGATGCAGCTGTTCTCGGTGCAGCTGGGCTGGCTGCCCACGGTGGGCGCCGACTCCTGGCGCCACTACATCCTGCCCTCGCTCACCCTGGGCGCGGGCGTGGCGGCGGTGATGGCGCGCTTCACCCGCAGCTCGTTCATCGACATCCTCAAGGAAGACTATGTGCGCACCGCGCGGGCCAAGGGCCTGTCCGAGTCGGTCGTGGTCGTCAAGCATGCGCTGCGCAATGCCCTGATCCCGGTGGTCACCATGATGGGCCTGCAGTTCGGCTTCCTGCTGGGCGGCTCCATCGTGGTCGAGGTGGTGTTCAACTGGCCCGGCATGGGCCGGCTGCTGGTCGATGCGGTCGAGATGCGCGACTACCCGGTGATCCAGGCGCTGGTGCTGCTGTTCTCGCTGGAATTCATCCTGATCAACCTGGTGGTGGACGTTTTGTACGCCCTCATCAATCCCACGATACGGTTCAAGTCATGAAAAGCACCGACGCCCCAGGCGCTCCCGCCGCAGACGTGGCCTTGCTGCCCGAAGGCACTGCGGCCGCCCTGCTGCCGCCCGCTGGCGAGACCGCGGCCCTGGCGGCGCCGGCCTCCGCCGTGCGCACGCCCGCTTCCGAGTTCTGGCGCAAGTTCAAGCGCCAGCGGGTGGCGGTCATTGCCGGCATTTTCGTGCTGCTGCTGGTGCTGGTGGCGGTTCTGGCCCCCTGGCTCGCACCGTTCGACGCCGAGAATTTCTTCGACTACGACGCGCTGAACAACCCGCCGTCGGCCAGGCACTGGTTCGGCGTCGATGCGCTCGGCCGCGACATCTTCAGCCGCATCCTGATGGGCGCGCGCATCTCGCTGGCCGCCGGGCTGTCGTCGGTGGCGGTGGGCGCGGCCATCGGCACGCTGCTGGGCCTGCTGGCCGGCTACTACGAAGGCTGGTGGGACCGCATCGTGATGCGCCTGTCGGACGTGCTGTTCGCCTTTCCCGGCATCCTGCTGGCCATCGGCATCGTCGCGATCCTGGGCAACGGCATGATCAATGTCATCGTCGCGGTGTCGGTGTTCAGCGTGCCGGCCTTCGCCCGCCTGGTGCGCGGCAACGTGCTGTCGCTCAAGCACCAGACCTACATCGAGGCGGTGCGCTCCATCGGCGCGCCCGATTCGGTCATCATGCTGCGCCACCTGCTGCCCGGCACGATTTCATCGGTCGTGGTGTACCTGACCATGCGCATCGGCACCTCGATCATCACGGCGGCCAGCCTGTCCTTCCTGGGCCTGGGCGCGCAGCCGCCAACGCCCGAATGGGGCGCGATGCTGAACGAGGCGCGCGCCGACATGCTCAACGCGCCGCACATCGCGCTGTTCCCGAGCCTGGCGATCTTCTTCACCGTGCTGGCCTTCAACCTGCTGGGCGACGGCCTGCGCGATGCGCTCGACCCCAAGCTCGACACCCGGTAAACCCGGCAGCGCCATGGCCCTGCCCGCACCGCCGCACATCGGCGCCCTGCCGCCGGGGCCGCGCCATGCCATCACCGACGTGGCCGGCGTCACGGTCGGCCACTGCACGCTGGACGCGGGCAGCGTGCAGACCGGCGTCACCGTGGTGCTGCCGCATGGCGGCGACCTGTTCCAGGACCGCGTCCCCGCCGCCAGCGTGGTCATCAACGGTTTTGGCAAAAGCATCGGCTTGCTGCAAATCACAGAGTTGGGCGTGCTCGAAACGCCGATCGCGCTGACCAACACGTTTTCGGTGGGCGCCGTGGCCGGCGCGCAAATCCGCCAGTGCCTCGGCGCCAATCCCGAATGCGGCCGCAGCCTGCCCACGGTCAACCCGCTGGTGTTCGAATGCAATGACGGTTTTTTGAACGACATCCAGCGCATGGCCGTGACTGAAGCGCACTACCTGCAGGCGTGCCAGGCGGCGGGGCTGGAGGTGCAGGAAGGCTCGGTGGGGGCAGGGCGCGGCATGTCTAGCTTCGGCCTGAAGGGCGGCATCGGCACCGCATCGCGCCGCGTACGCATGGGAACAGCCGGCGATACCGTCTACACCGTCGGTGCGCTGGTGCTGGCCAACTGCGGGCGGCTCCCGCAACTCGTGCTGGCCGGCCGCGCCGTCGGCACACGCCTGGCCGCGCTGGCGCCTGTGCGTCCGCCGGAGCCGGAGCCGGAAAAGGGCTCGATCATTTTGCTGATCGCCACCGATGCGCCGCTGGACGCCAGAGCGCTGCGCCGGCTGGCCCTGCGCGCCGGCGCCGGGCTGGCGCGCACCGGCTCGGTGTTCGGCCATGGCAGCGGCGACATCGCGCTGGCGTTTTCAACCGCCTACACCGTTCCGCAGGACAGCGCGCGGCCCATGCCGGCCATCGCCATGCTGCACGACGCGCTGCTCGATCCGCTGTTCCAGGCGGTCGCCGACAGCACCGAGCAGGCCATCGTCCATGCCCTGTGGCGCGCCGTTGCCGTGACCGGGCGAAGCGGCCACCGACGCGCAGCGCTCGCCGACCTGCTGCCGGGCTGGCCGCTCGTTTAACTTTTAAACCGCTTCAAGGCAAGCCATGAAAATCCTGATTTCCACCGACATCGAAGGCGTTGCCGGCGTGTTCCACCCTGAACAGGTGCGCCCCGGCAACCCGGAATACGAGCGTGCCCGCCTGCTGATGACGCACGAGGCCAATGCCGCCATCGCCGGCGCCTTCGACGCCGGCGCGACCGAGGTGCTGGTGAACGATTCGCACGGCGGCTTTCGCAACATGCCGCCCGACCTGCTCGATGCACGCGCCCGGGCCGTGATGGGCAAGCCGCGCTACCTCGGCATGATGGCCGGCGTGGACGACGACGGTGTGGACGCGGTCTGCCTGATCGGCTACCACTCCCGGGCGCAGGGACGCGGCATTCTGGCGCACACCATCAACAGCTTTGCCTTTGCCGCGGTGTTCTTCAACGAACTCGAAGTCGGCGAAGCCGGCATTTACGGCGCGCTGGCCGGTGAGTTTGGCGTGCCGGTGGTGATGGCCAGCGGCGACGATGTGTTCATCGAAGAGCATCGCCCACTGTTCCCGCACGCCGCCTTTGTGCAGACCAAGCGGGCCACCGGCCAGACCAGCGGCATCAGCCTGTCGCCGGCAGAGTCCTGCCGCGACATTCGCGTGGGCGTGGCCAGCGGGCTGGCGGCGCGCGGGCAGGCCAGGCCCTACCGGCTGCCCGGTCCCCTCGCCGTTCGCATCCAGACCACCACGCCCGCCATGGCCGACCTGTTCTGCCAGTGGCCTGCGCTGCAGCGGCAGGGCGGCGTGCAGGTGTCGTTCGAAGCGCCCACGGTGCAAAGCGCCGTGCGCATGATCAACTGCCTGTCGGCCATGTCCTCGATGCTGCGTTGACCCGGAAA
>JAQGMN010000438.1 GCA_028292345.1 Polaromonas sp.
CGGGATCGGGATCAGATTCGGGATCAAAAATGCCACTTCCGCTCTCTGGGTGGGCGTGAGCAGCTATTGAATTCGCAGTGCAATAATTCTGGCCAGCATCGCAAAAACACCTCACACCCGCCATGAACACCTCGCCAACCCTTTCGGTTACCCACGTCCTGCGGCTCAACCCCGGCGACGACCTGCGCGCCGGGCTGGAGTCGGCTTTCCGGGAATTGCAGGCCCGGGGATGCCAGGCCGCCTGCGTCATCTCGGCAGTGGGCAGCCTGTCGCGCGCGGTGCTGCGTTATGCCGGTCAGCCGCAGGGAACCGTCCTGGAAGAAGCGCTGGAACTGGTCAGCCTGTCGGGCACGCTGAGCAGGGACGGCCCGCACCTGCATGCCGGCGTGGCCGATGCCCGGGGCGAGATGCGCGGCGGCCATGTCCTGCCGGGCTGCACTGTGCGCACCACCGCTGAGATCGTGCTGGCGCCGCTGCCGGGCTGGGCATTTCACCGGGCGCTGGATGCGCGCACCGGCTTCATGGAACTGGTCGCGCAACGGCTGGACACCGGCCGCCCGGCATGACGTGCCGCAGTCGGGAAATCACAGGAAAAACGGCTTTTGCGCATTGCCGGCGGGTGTTTGTTGCTATCAAAATCATGGTGACGACGCATCCGCCGGACGCGCCGTCCTGCCCGCCGGCAACCGGCGGCGGGTGACGCTGGCCGGCTGCGCAAGCATGCGCAGGCTGCGCTCGTTCGCCTCTGCCGCCAGCGGGGCGATCAGCGGCGCTTCGGGCAGGTTGCGCCAGTACTTGCGCGGCATTTCCTTTTGCATCGCCTTGAGCTTCAGGCGCGCCGGATTGAAGGTGTGCCGGTAGTAGGTGAGCCAGAGCTGCTCGCCGGCATCGGCCGGCGGCGCGTCGCTCTTTTTCACGCCGGGCCCGAACCGCAGCTGGCCTTTCATCTCGGCAGGCTGCGGCTGGGCCGGCAGCACGGCCGCGCCCGTGCCAGCCCGGTAGGGCAAGGGCATGCCCGCCGGGCTGCGGCGGCTGACGCAATCCCATTCGACGCTGCAGGCGGGCGTGAGAATGGCCCAGCGCATCTGGGTGAAGCGGCGCGCAAAGAACGGCGCCACGGCTTCGACGATGTGGTGCTCGGGCTCGAACCAGGCCACATGCAGCGGCCCGTCCTGCGGGCATGCCCTGAAACGCTCGTCCTGCACCGTGCGAAAGCGCACGAAAGCCTTCATCTTGTGCAGGTCGCGCCGCACCGCCTGGGCCATGTGCGCGGCCTGGAGCCGGTCCGCATCGAGCGGGTCGTGCCGCAGGCCGGGCTCATGCGCCAGCCGCCAGAACAGGCGGTAGAGCAGGCCGAAGCGGTTCGGGTCGCGGTGCAGGATGACGGCTTCGCACAGCGCCACGAATTCGGCCGGCACCTTCACCGCCGGCGCGTCGCTGAAGGCTTCGGCATTGGCGGCCGCCTCGGTACCCTGCCCCGAGAACAAATCCTGCACCGGCGCGCCGGTGGTGTGCCAGGACACCCCTTCGGGCGGCACCTGCCGGGCCAGCAGGCTGCGCGCCGCCTGGCGAAAGCCGTCCAGGTCGGTCGGGCCGCGCAGCATCACCGGCACCCGGGTCGACGGGAACAGTTCGCTGGTCAGCCGGTCCTTCCTCAGGCCCATGCGGCTTGCCTTTCCAGGGGCTTCAAGGTGGGCGTTGCGGCAGCCGCCAGGGGGTCGGCGGCAGCGGCGTCGTCGAACAGGCCGGCCTGCACCGGCGCGGGCAGAAAGCGCGCAGCCAGGTTGGACGCGTCCAGCGCGGCGCCGGGATGGTGGTCGGGCAGCAGCACGAAAGGCCAGACTTTTTTCAAGGGCACATGCAGCCGCAGCAGGTCGTCGGCGCGCACATTGCGCACCCGCCGCGCCTGCAGAATGCGCACCACCGCCTTGACGCCCAGGCCCGGCACGCGCAGCAGCATTTCACGCGGCGCCCGGTTGAGGTCGACGGGAAACTGCGACCGGTGCGCCAGCGCCCAGGCGAGCTTGGGGTCGATGTCCAGCGACAGCATGCCGCCGGCCGACGCGGACGAAGTGGCCGCTTCGGGCACGATCTCGTCGTGGGTGAAGCCGTAGAACCGGATCAGCCAGTCGGCCTGGTACAGCCGGTGCTCGCGCATCAGCGGCGGCTGGACCAGCGGCAGGCGCGCCGACGCATCCGGAATCGGGCTGAAGGCCGAGTAGTACACCCGCCGCATCCTGAAGTCGCCATACAGCGATGCGCTGGCGCCCAGGATGGTGCGGTCGTCGGTAGCGTCGGCGCCGATGATCATCTGCGTGCTCTGGCCGGCCGGCGCAAACAGCGGCGCGGCGCTGCGTCCGGCCTTGCGCGACTGCGGCAGCGAGATGATGGCGCTGCGCGAGTCGTCCTGCGCCGCGCCCCGGGCGTCGTCGATGTGCCCGCGCAGCCGCGCCATCGACCGCCGTATCGCCGGGCCGTCCTTTTCAGGCGCCAGCGCCTGCAGGCTGCTTTGCGTGGGCAGCTCGATGTTGATGCTCAGGCGGTCGGCGTACAGGCCGGCGCGCGCCAGCAGCTCGGGCGAGGCGTCGGGAATCGTCTTGAGGTGGATGTAGCCCCGGAAGTCGTGGTCCTCGCGCAGCCGGCGCGCCACCTCGACCACCTGCTCCATGGTGTAGTCGGGGCTCTGGATGATGCCGCTGGACAAAAACAGGCCCTCGATGCAGTTGCGCCGGTAAAAGTCCAGCGTCAGGCCGACGACTTCATCGACCGTGAAGCGCGCCCGGGCCACATTGCTGCTGACCCGGTTGACGCAGTACAGGCAGTCGTAGGTGCAGAAATTGGTCAGCAAAATTTTCAGCAGCGAGATGCACCGGCCGTCGGGCGCATAGCTGTGGCAGATGCCGCTGCCTTCGGTCGAGCCGATGCCGCGGCCGCCGGCGGAGTCGCGCTTGCCGGTGCCGCTGGAGGCGCACGACGCATCGTATTTGGCGGCATCGGCCAGGACGGCCAGCTTGTCTTGAAGGGTGGATTGAGACACTGTAATAATATACAGTTATCAACCTGGCCGCGCGCCGGGGCGGGCGAATGACCGCAATGCCAGCCGGGCCTTCAGGCGGCGGAGCGGGTGGCTTGTTTGGCCCGGCTTTCCATTGCCAGGTACAGCGCCGCCGCCGCCAGCAGCGGCACCAGGAAATACACCACCCGGTAGGCGACCAGGCCGGCCAGCAGCTCGTGCTGCGGCAGGCGGTGCGACAGCAGCGCGACGAACACCGCCTCCAGCACGCCCAGGTTGCCGGGGATGTGCGTGATCACGCCGGCAATCGACGCCAGCAGCAGCACGCTGGCGACGCTGAAAAAATCGATGCGCTGCTGCAGCAGGATGAACACGATGCCCGACATCAGCAGCCAGTTGCCCGCGCCCATGCCCATCTGCAGCCCGGCCAGCCTGAGCGAAGGCAGCTCGATGTCGTGGCCGCGCAGGCTAAAAGCCCGCTGGCTGGAAAAGGCGCAGGCGCCCAGGTAGGCCAGCGCCAGCGCCAGCAGCGCAAAGCCGATCAGGCGCAGCTGGAACGCATCGATTTTCCAGCCGGGCGGCAAGGCCGGCGGCTGCAGGCTGAACACCGCGCCGGCCAGCAGCAGGTAGCCCATCCAGTTGGCCAGCATGCTGAAGGTCATGACGCGGGTGATGGTGCCCACCGCCAGCCCCAGCCGCGAATACAGCCGGTAGCGAAAGGCGATGCCGCCGACCACCGAGCCGAGGTTGAGGTTGAAGGCATAGCTGACAAAGGTCAGCTGCATCACGGTGGCGGCGGGCAGCGTGTGGCCGGTGTAGTGGCGCCCCAGCAGGTCGAAGCAGCTGTACAGCGCATAGCTGGCAACGGCCAGCGCCGCGGCGCCCCAGGACGCGGTCAGCGGATAGTCCTGCAGCGACGTCAGCACCCGGCCCCATTCGATGGTCCGCGCCTGCGACACCAGCAGCCAGGCGACCAGCCCGAAAAACGCCAGCGTGCCGGCGCGCCGCAGCCACGGCCACCAGGCGCGGTCGGCGAGCTTGCGCCGCGCGCCTGGCGGCCCGCCGGGGGGCGCCGAAGAGCGCAGGCTGTCGCTCATCGGCGCCTCACACCGGGTCTGCCTGGCTGACCCGGTCCGCGCCAGCGTTTTCGGCCGCCTCAAGGGGTGCCGTGGCCGGTATCAGGCGCGGGGCATGCGCCGGCAGCCAGCCTGCCCAGGCCGGAAAGCGGCTGAGCAGGTGAAAGACAAAAAAGCTGCGCAGCACGCGCCACCAGGTCGGCTCCGCCAAGTCGGCCGCCTTGATCTGCTTGCAGCAGTTGTGTATCAAGTGGTCGAGCCGCGCGCTCAGGTGCTGGTTGAAGGCGCGGTCCTTGATGATGACATTGGCCTCCAGGTTCAGCGACAGGCT
>JAQGMN010000098.1 GCA_028292345.1 Polaromonas sp.
CTGTGGGGTTCCTTTTTCAGCCGCGTCGAGCAGGTGGACGGCCAAAGCGTCGCCATGGTGCGGCCTTTCCGGCGCGGCGTGTTCAGCCGTGTCGGGCTGAATGTCGGCAAGCCGCTTGCGCCCGGGGAGGTCCAGCCGGCGCTGTTGCATGCGCGCGTCCGGGTGCTGATGGCTGACTGAATTGCATTGCTATTTTATTAATAGCTGCCAACGCAGGCCGGTCAAGCGCAAGGCCCTGATTTCATCATGATTTACCGTCTGGGCGGCGTGTGGACCGTCCAGCGCCCTTCTCGCCCTTTTTATTTCCAAGACAAACACGAAACGAACACCATGAGCAAAACCCTGCGATTGACCGAAAAATGGATGCAGCGCGGCCTGTGGGTGGTGGCGCTGGTGTTTGCCAGCTTCCTGATCGGCCTGGGCGGCACGCTGGTCGGCGACCTGCCCAAGGTCGAGCAGCCGCTGTCGCTGGACGATTTCATGGACCGGCCGGCGGCCACGGCGCTGCGCAGCAGCATCAAGGCCACCGAAGCCGCCGAGCGCGATGCCCATGCCGCGCTGGAGCAGGCGCAGCTCAAGCGCCGCGTGGCCCAGGCCGATTCGGCTTCCGCGAGTGAAACCTTCAACAACTGGCTGTCCACCCGCCGCGCCACGCAGCTGTCGGACCAGGACCCGGAACTGGTCGCCCGCAGCCGCGCGCTCGACGGCCTGAAGGACAAGGAGCGCGCCGCCGGCAGGGCGGCCGAGGCCCAGCAGCAGGCCGCGCTCGATGCGCGCCAGGGCGCGGTGCGCGAGCGCCGCAGGCTGGCCGAGATGGAGCAGGCCGCGCAGCAGGCGCTGAACGCCGAATACCGCCGCATCGAACTGCGGGTGTTCTTGTACCGGCTGGCGCTGACGCTGCCGCTGCTGGTGGCGGCCGGCTGGCTGTTCATGAAAAAACGCCAGGGCACCTGGTGGCCGTTCGTCTGGGGCTTCATCTTTTTTGCGCTGTTCGCCTTTTTCGTCGAACTCGTGCCTTACCTGCCGAGCTACGGTGGCTATGTGCGCTACATCGTCGGCATCGTGGTCACGGTGGCGGTCGGCCGGCAGGCGATCATCGCGCTGAACCGCTACCTGGAAAGGCAAAAGCTGGCCGAGCAGCTGCCCGATGCGCAGCGCCGCGAGGAACTGAGCTACGACACCGCGCTCACGCGGCTGTCCAAGGGCGTGTGCCCCGGCTGCGAGCGTCCGGTGGACCTGAAGAACACCGAGATCGATTTTTGCCCGCATTGCGGCATCGGCCTGTTTGACAAGTGCCCTGCCTGCAGCACCCGCAAGAGCGCCTTTGCCAAGTTCTGCCATGCCTGCGGCCAGGCCGGCCAGCGGAACCGCCCCATCCCCGAGCCGGTGGTCCGTCCGAGCTGAATTTGATTGGCGTGTTGAATTCCGTCAATCAAAAAGGCCCCCTGCGCAGGATGGGTAACGGGTAAACGCTATGTATTCAATAGCATCACGGCGAAGCGGCCGGTAAGATGTGCTCAGACTGGCCGGCCGAAAAACGGATAGCTCGGGTCGTTGAAGCCCGGCGTGGAGGCATGGCCGGGAACGACCAGGCCGTCGACGAAGGCTTCGTCCTCCTTGTCGAGCACCCGATCCAGCGCGCCGTACACGTCTTCCAGATGCGCCAGGGTGCGCGGGCCGACGATGACCGCGCTCACCAGCGGATTGGCCAGCACCCAGGCGGCCGCAAACTGTCCGGGCGCCCAGCCCCTGCTTTCGCAGCGCGCCTTGATCTGCTGGGCAATCACCAGCGACTCCTCCCGGAACTCGGTTTCCAGGATGCGCTTGTCGCCGCTGCCGGCGCGCGTGCCTTCGGCCGGCGGCTGGCCGGGCGGGTACTTGCCGGTCAGCACGCCGCGCGCCAGCGGGCTGTAGGGCACCACGCCCAGCCCGTAGTGGCCGCAGGCCGGCAGGATTTCCACTTCCGGCCCCCGGTTGAGCAGGTTGTAGTAAGGCTGGCAGACCGCCGGCGGCGGCACGCCGGCTTGCTCGCACAGGCGAAACACCTCGGCTATGCGCCAGCCGCGAAAGTTCGACAAGCCAAAGCTGCGGATCTTGCCCGCGCGGACCAGGTCGCCGAGCGCGCGCACCGCTTCGTCAAGGTTTTCCTCGGGGTAGTCGCGGTGCAGGTAGAGGATGTCGAGGTAGTCGGTCTGCAGCCGCGCCAGGATGGCGTCGGTTTCCTGCATCAGCCAGCGGCGCGAGTAATGGCTCTCGTTGATGTTCTCGCTGACCGGATTGCCCAGCTTGCTGGCCAGCACCCACTGGTCGCGCTGGCCCTTGAGCCACTGGCCGACATCGCGCTCGGACTGGCCGTGGTTGTAGACGTCGGCGGTGTCGATGAAATTGATCCCGTGCGCTTTCGCCGACGCCATGATGTTCGCCGCCTCCTCGTACGGCGTTTGCCGCCCGAACATCATCGTGCCCAGGCACAGGGCGGAAACCTTCAGGTTGCTTTTTCCGAGGCGGCGGTATTGCATGGCTTGGCTCCTTGAGGGTGGGGGATAGGTCCGGTGATGAATGCGAAAGGCGGGGATTCGGCGACGGCGGCTCAGGGCGCCAGCGTCTCGACCAGGTATTCCTTGGCATACCAGTAGGTCTCGGGCGTCCTGAAGGCGGCCATGAAGCCGTCGTTTTCGTCCTGGCGCGAGCGTAAATCCCAGCGCTCGTCGATGATCCGGCACTGTGCGCAGGGCGCCTGGCCGATGCGCCGCTGCACCAGCACGTAGCGGCTTTTCTTGAACAGGCCCTCCACGTCGGCGAAATCGACCGGCTGGGCGGCGAAATACTCGACGATCTTGGCGCCCGGAATGATGAACTCGTAGCGCTCGAAATGGCCGTTGAAGTTGCTGGGCACCTGCACGGTCTGGCCGATGAGCAGCGCATGGGTTTCGGGCTTGAAACGGCCCAGTTCGCCGTTGAACGGATTCGTCACCCAGGCCAGCGCGAACAGCACGCTGAAGGCCGACAGGGCGGCGACCGGGCGCGTCCAGGCCTTGTTGAACACGGCGGCCGCGCAAGCCAGCGCCGCGCCCGCTACGTAAAGCCAGAACAGCGGCGACAAAATCCAGGGGTTTTGCGTCGCCCGCACCGCGCCGTAGCCGATCAGGCCCATGGCCAGCAGCCCAATCATGCAGACCGCCAGCGTGAGGCTGAACCAGATGCGGCCGATGCGATGCCAGTACAGCGCCATCACCACCGCCAGCGCGGGCATGGCCGGAATCAGGTAGCGGGTCGAGCGCTGGGTCGGCAGCATGAACACCAGCGCCAGTGCCAGCAGCCACAGCCACATGATTTTTTCGGCCGGGCTGATGGTTAGCA
>JAQGMN010000002.1 GCA_028292345.1 Polaromonas sp.
ACATCGCGAAATCGGTCTTGGCCCGGAAAAGCCACCTGGAAAAAGCCCAGGGTCAGGCCGGCTCGATGGTAATGCTCACCGTCATCGATTCCTCGCCGCCGCCGTGCCGCACGCCCTTGCTGGGCGGGCAGGCGTTGTAGTCGGTGCCGATGGCCAGGCGCACATGGCGCTCGTCGATCAGGCAGCTGTGGGTCACGTCGATGCTGACCCAGCGCCGGCCGGCCATGTCCAGGCAGACATCGGTCCAGGCGTGGCTGGCCAGGTCGGGCTCGTTGGCGGCGTAAAAATAACCGCTGACATAGCGCGCCGGTATCCCCAGGCTGCGGCAGACCGCCACCATCACGTGCGCCTGGTCCTGGCAGACGCCGGCCCCCGCCTCGAACGCCTGCAGCGCCGTGGTGGTGACATTGGTGCTATTTTTTAGATAGCTGACTGCGCCCGACACGCCTGCGCTCAAGGCCAAAAGCTCTTGCAGATCAGCTTTGCCGCCGCCGGCCTGCGCCGTGATGAAGCGGCGGCCGAACTCGGCCAGCAGCGGATGCGGCCGGGCCAGCGACGTGCCGCGCAGGTAAAGCTGGGGCAGCGGCAGGCTGCCCTCGTCGGTG
Organism: Polaromonas sp.; assembly: GCA_028292345.1. Classification (GTDB taxonomy): domain Bacteria; phylum Pseudomonadota; class Gammaproteobacteria; order Burkholderiales; family Burkholderiaceae_C; genus Polaromonas. The sequence goes on from JAQGMN010000002.1 coordinate 606, forward strand.
AACTCGGCGATGCCGAAGGTTTCCACGATGCCGGCCGCGTTCACCAGGCTCCAGCGCACGTTGTCGGCGTCCTGGCCGACGAAGGTATAGGAATGGATGCTGTTGCCGAACGCGTCGCGCTCGGCAAACAGTTTTTCAGGCGCCCCCAGGCTCCAGAACCGCACCGTCTGCGCCGTGCAGGTCGGCGGCGTGAGCCACAGCGTCTGCAGCGCATAGCGCAGGGGCTCGGTGTAGCGGTAATCGGTGGTGTGCTTGACGTGCAGCTTCATCGGACAAGTCCTTTACATGGGCGCCGCCAGCAGCGCGCTCAGCGGGTCACCGGAACCAGGAATTCGCGGCTGATGTGCGCGCCGAGTTCGTTGACGCGGTCCAGGAACTGCATCAGGAAGGCATGCAGGCCGGCGGCCAGGATTTCGTCGATGCGGGTGTACTGCAAGTCCGACCGCAGCTTGCCGGCGCGGCGCTGGGTCTCGCTCTGCGGGTCGCTGGTGACCATCGACAGGTTGACGATGACTTCATTCAGGCAGCCCAGCAGCGAGCGCGGCATGTCGGGGCGCAGGATGAGCAGCTCGGCCACTCGCTCGGGCTTGATGACATCGCGGTACACCTTGCGGTACACCTCGAAGGCCGAGACGCTGCGCAGGATCGCGCTCCAGTGGTAGAAATCATGCTCCTGCTCCTCGTCGCCATCAACGCTGGGAAAGTCGCTCTGGATGGCATGGAACTTCACATCGACCAGCCGGGCGGTGTTGTCGGCCCGCTCCAGGAAGGTCCCCACGCGCAGGAAATGAAAGGCCTCATCCTGCAGCATGGTGCCCGAGGTCACGCCGCGAGACAGGTGCGAGCGGAACTTGACCCATTCGAAAAACTTGCCCGGGTCGCGCTCGAAGTCGCCGTTGCGCAGCATGCGGATGACTTCGAGGTAGGTCTGGTTCTGCGTTTCCCAGACCTCGGTGGTCAGCGTGCCGCGCACCGCGCGCGCGTTTTCGCGGGCATTGCGCAGGCACGACACGATGCTGGACGGATTTTTTTCATCGCGCACCATGAAGTCCATCACATCCTGGGCATTGATGCTTTCGCCGTAGCGCGCCGCATAGGCGGGTTTGAGCTCGCTGATGCTGAGCAGGCCGCGCCAGCCGGTCTGCACATCGGCGGTCGACTGCGGCAGCAGCGAGGTCTGGTAGTTCACGTCCAGCAGGCGGGCGGTGTTTTCAGCGCGTTCGGTGTAGCGGGACATCCAGAACAGATGGTCGGCGGTGCGTGACAGCATGTTCAGACTCCTTCGGCGGCGGTGGTGGACTGCGACTGCGACTGGGCGGGTGCCCCGGTCTCCAGCGGCATGAACGATGCCGAATCGGCTTGCAGAATCCACGTGTCCTTGGTGCCGCCGCCCTGCGACGAATTGACCACCAGCGAGCCGTCCTTGAGCGCCACCCGCGTCAGGCCGCCGGGCACCATCTGCACTTCCTTGCCGCTCAGCACGAAAGGCCGCAAGTCGATGTGGCGCGGCGCCACGCCGCTTTCCACATAAGTCGGGCAGGTGGACAGGCTCAGCGTCGGCTGGGCGATGTAGTTCGACGGGTTGGCCAGGATGGCGCGCCGGAAATCCTCGATTTCAACCTGCGACGCGGCCGGCCCGACCAGCATGCCGTAGCCGCCGGCGCCATGGACTTCCTTGACGACCAGGTCCTTGAGGTGGGCCAGCGTGTACTTGAGGTCGTCCGGCTTGCGGCACATGAAGGTCGGCACGTTCTTGAGGATCGGCTTTTCCCCCAGGTAGAACTCGATCATCTGCGGCACATACGGATAGATCGACTTGTCGTCGGCCACGCCGGTGCCGATGGCGTTGCAGATGGCCACGTTGCCGCTGCGGTAGACATTGAGCAGGCCGGCGCAGCCCAGCGTCGAATTCGGCCGGAAAGCCAGCGGGTCGAGGAAATCGTCGTCGACTCGGCGGTAGATCACATCGACCCGCTTGGGCCCGCGCGTGGTGCGCATGTAGACAAAATTGTCCTTGACGAACAGGTCCAGGCCCTCGACCAGTTCGACGCCCATCTGCTGGGCCAGGAAGGCATGCTCGAAATACGCCGAGTTGTGCATGCCGGGCGTGAGCACCACCACGGTCGGCTCGGCGGTGGCCGGCGGCGCCATGCCGCGCAGGGTTTCCAGCAGCAGGTCGGGGTAGTGTTCCACCGGGGCGACCCGGTTCTTGCTGAACAGTTCGGGAAACAGCCGCATCATCATCTTGCGGTCTTCGAGCATGTAGCTCACGCCGCTGGGCACGCGCAGGTTGTCCTCGAGCACGTAGTATTCGCCCTCGCCCTGCGCATTGGGCGCGCGGACGATGTCGATGCCGCTGATGTGCGAATAGATGTTGCCCGGCACGTTCACGCCGATCATTTCGGGCCGGAACTGCGAGTTCTGGAAAATCTGCTCCGACGGTATCAGGCCGGCCTTGATGATTTCCTGGTCGTGGTACACATCGTGGATGAAGCGGTTGAGCGCGGTGACGCGCTGGACCAGGCCCTTTTCCATCGACGCCCATTCGTGCGCCGGAATGATCCGGGGAATCAGGTCAAACGGGATCAGCCGCTCGCTGCCGGAGCCGTCCTCGTCCTTGTCGCCATACACGGCAAAGGTGATGCCGACCCGGCGGAAGATCATTTCCGCTTCGGCGCGGCGCGCCTGCATGACGTCGGCGGGCTGCTGCGCGAGCCAGCGCTGGTAGCCCTGGTAGTGTTTGCGCACGCTGGTCGTGCTGGCATTCATCTCGTCAAACATCGCTGGGCTCATAAGCTTGAATTTCCGTCTAGGTTGGCAATCGCTGAATTATTCTGTTCATAGCTTAGCAAGTAATGCGCCACGGGAATGTAGGCCGGAAGATATTTAACGCCCCTCCTGAGGCTGCCAATAGCGTTGTTGCGCCTGCCGCTGACAGTCAAGCTGCGCCGGCTTCCAGCTCTGCCAGGTTGCCGCGCCGCACGCGGCCGAGCGCACCAGCCGGATGCCGCGTTCGTCGTAGCGCGCCACCACTCCGGCGACCGGATGGCCGAAGCGGTTGCGGTAACCCGCCTGGGCCAGCGCCAGGCGGGGTTGCACCGCGTCCAGGAAGGCCGGGCTCGACGAGGTCTTGCTGCCGTGGTGCGGCACCAGCAAAAAATCGGCCTTGAGGCGCGCCGGGTCGCCGGCCACCAGGCGCGCTTCCTGCGGCGCCTCGATGTCGCCGGCCAGCAGCGCCGTCTGGGCGCCATTGGAAATGCGCAGCACGCAGCTCATGGCGTTGGACTGGTTGGGCATGTCGTAGTCGCCCGCCGCTGGCGCCAGCACCTCGAAATCGACGCCATCCCAGGCCCAGCGCTGGCCGGCGACGCAGCGCGTCGAGGGACGCAGGGCCTGCAGTTCATGGCCGTCCTCGATCGAAGCCAGCAGCCGGGCCTGCGGCTGCATCGCCAGCACGGCCGGGGCGCCGCCGGTGTGGTCGCTGTCGCGGTGGCTGAGCACCAGCATGTCGATGCGTTCCCCCAGCGCCCGCAGCAGCGGCACCAGCACCCGTTGGCCGGCATCGCTTTCGCGGGAAAAGCGCGGGCCGGTGTCGTACAGCAGGCTGTGGCCGGCGGTGCGCACCAGAACGGCATTGCCCTGGCCGATGTCGGCCCCCAGCAGTTCGAACTGGCCCGGCAGGGCGCGGACCGGCTGCCACAGCAGCACCGGCAGCAGCAGCGGAATGCCGAGCAGGCGCCAGTGCCAGGGCAGCCGCAGGGCGATCAGCCCGCCACCGAACACGCCCGCCACTGCGCACCACAAGGGTGCAGATGCAATGCTGACCGAGGCCCATGACCAACCGGCCAGCGCCTGTAGAGCCCCCGCCAGCAGCCCGACCGTCCAGGCGGCAGCATCCCATATTGGTGCATAAATGGCACCCAGCAGGGCCAGCGGCGTGACCAGCAGCGTGACCCAGGGAATGGCGACGGCATTGGCCAGCAGGCCGACCAGCGAAACCTGGTTGAACAGCAGCAGCGACAGCGGCGTGAGCGCCAGCGTGACCACCCATTGCTCGCGCGCGCCGCGCCACAGGCTTGAGAGCGGCCGGCGCAGCCACCAGGGCATGAGTTTTGAATGAGATACGGGTTTTGCGCTTTGACTGCCTGCACCTTCAGCTCCTGAATCCGTAGCAAACAGCACGCCGACCGCCACAAACGACAGCCAGAATCCTGCCTGCAGCAAGGCCCACGGGTCGAGCATGACGACCACCGCCATTGCCAGCAGCCAGGCTTGCTGCCACGGCCACTGCCGGCCGCCCTGGCGCAGCAGCACAACGGTGGCGAGCATCCAGATGGTGCGCTGCGCCGGAACGCCCCAGCCCGAAAACAGTGCATACAGCGCCGCCAGCCCCAGCCCGCCCAGCGCGCCGGCGCTGCTGGCCGGCAGCGCCAGGCACCCCCTGGGCGTCAGCCGCACCGAAGCGCGCCAGAGCCGGCCGATGAGCCCCGACGCCACCCAGGCGAACATCGTGATG
>JAQGMN010000025.1 GCA_028292345.1 Polaromonas sp.
CGCTCTTCTAAAGTGAAGGTGGTCGGCGTTCCATGCAGGCCGTAGGTGTAGCCGGTCTTGTGCTTCCAGTCGCGGCTGCGCAGGGCGGCCACGCTGGGAAAGATGATCGTCGAGGCTTTGTGAACCGCTGGCGCGACAGACTCGAAGCTTGCCGGCGGCGTGTAGGGGTGGTGAATCAACTGGGTGGATAAATCGCTCATTCAAGCATGTTAACGGCATGCGACTCCTCTCCACCAGCCAGGGCCGCAAACGCCAAGACCCCTTCAAGGAAGGAAAAGTGACCGTCCCTGCCAGACAGGGCCGCGGAACTGGCTTTGCCAGGCCGCAGGCGCAGCGGCCCCCTCGGGGGGCAGGAAGCTACACGCAGTGAGCGACCGTGGGGGTCAAATCTTCCACTTGTCCATCAGCTGCACCGGCGAAAGCGCATCGTAGCTCTCGAAGGGCTGGTGAATCCACGGGTTGGTCGGCAGCGTCTCGACCGAATAGTCGGCGTGGAAAGTCGACACCCCCTTGGTCCAGATCACGGCGCTGCGCAGTTCGGTGATCGGCTGGTAGTTGTTGCGCAGCTGGTCGATCACCGCATTCAGGGTATGGCCCGAATCGGCCAGGTCATCGACCAGCAGCACCCGGCCGGCGATTTCGCCCTTGGGCGTGGTGATGAAGCGGGCAATGTCCAGCTTGCCCTGCACCGTGCCGGCGTCGGCGCGGTAGGAACTGGTGGACATGATGGCGAGCGGCTTGTCAAAGATGCGCGACAGGATGTCGCCGGGGCGCATGCCGCCCCGGGCCAGGCAGAGGATGGTGTCGAACTCCCATCCGGACTGGTAAATCTTGATGGCCAGTTTCTCAATCAGGTTGTGGTATTCGTCATAGCTGACGTAGAGATGCTTGCCGTCTTCGGTCAACATGGAATTGCTCCTGAATAAATAGCAGCTTGCGCTCATCTGTAGAGCGCAAGCGGCCTGTTTGTAGGGGATTTTGAGGTCAGGCCGCGTAGGGGTTGCGCAACAGGATGGTGTGGTCGCGGTCCGGGCTGGTCGAGATCATGTGGATCGGCACGCCGGTGACTTCCTCGATCCGCTGCAGGTAGCGCTGGGCCGCAGGCGGCAACTGGTCGTATTGCGTCACGCCCACGCTGCTCTGGCTCCAGCCGGGCAGGGTTTCGTAAATCGGCACGCAGCGGGCAATGTCGTCGGCGCCCATCGGCAGAATGTCGGTGGTCTGGCCGTCGAGCTCGTAGCCGGTGCACAGCTTCAATTCCTCCAGGCCATCGAGCACGTCAAGCTTGGTGATGCACAGGCCCGAAAGGCCATTGACCTGCGCCGATCGCTTGAGCAGCGCCGCATCGAACCAGCCGCAGCGGCGGCTGCGCCCGGTGGTCACGCCTTTTTCGGCGCCCACGGTGCTCATGTGCCAGCCCGGCGTGCCTTCGGCTTGCCAGTCGAGCTCCGTCGGGAACGGGCCGCCGCCCACGCGGGTGCAATAAGCCTTGGTGATGCCCAGGATGTAGTGCAGCATGCCCGGCCCCACGCCGGCGCCCGCCGATGCATTGCCGGCCACGCAGTTGCTGGAGGTCACATAAGGGTAGGTGCCGTGGTCCACATCGAGCAGCGTGCCCTGCGCGCCTTCGAACAGCAGGTTGGCGCCGTCGCGGTGCGCGTCATTGAGTTCGCGCGACACGTCGGCCATCATCGGCCTGAGCAGTTCGGCATGCACCATGGCCTCGTCGTAGACCGTGTCGAAATCGACGGCCGGCGCGTTCAGGAAGCCGGTCAGCACGAAGTTGTGCAGGTCGAGCAGCTCGCGCAGCTTGGCGGCAAAGCGCTCGGGGTATTTCAGGTCCTGCACGCGCAGGGCGCGGCGGGCGATCTTGTCCTCGTAGGCCGGGCCGATGCCGCGGCCGGTGGTGCCGATCTTCTCGGTGCCGCCCTTTTCGCGGAAGGTTTCCCTGGCAATGTCGATGGCCGCGTGGAAAGGCAGGATCAGGGGGCAGGCTTCGCTGATGCGCAGGCGCGAACGCACCTCGACACCGGCTTTTTCCAGCCCTTCGATTTCCTCGAACAGCTTGGCCGCCGACAGCACCACGCCGTTGCCGATGTAGCACTTGACGCCGGGCCGCATGATGCCGCTCGGGATCAGGTGCAGGGCGGTCTTGACGCCGTTGATCACCAGCGTGTGGCCGGCATTGTGGCCGCCCTGAAAGCGCACCACGCCCTGCGACATTTCGGTCAGCCAGTCGACCAGTTTGCCCTTGCCTTCGTCGCCCCACTGGGTGCCCACGACCACGACATTGCGGCCGGTGGCTGCGCTTGGTTTGTTTGTCATCTTCAGTTCTCGTTAAGGATCAAATGGATATAGCCGCCGGGCCAGTCCCTGCAAGCGGCATTTTGCCGATGGCCGATGCGGCCTAGATACGGGCCTGGACGACCCAGTGGCCGGCAGTCAAGGCCAGTTCGCGGTCACAGTCAAATTCATTGACTTCCTGTTCATGGCCAGGCAGGACGCAAGCCACGGTTTCGCCGCCGGCCCGCAGCCGGGCAATGGCGGCATGCAGCGCGGGATCGTCACCCCAGGGCGCACAAATGGAGGCCTTCAGGGCGCGGGGCGGCAGCACGCTGACCAGTTCCTTCAGGTCAAGGCTGAATCCTGCGGCCGGCCGGTTCCGGCCGAAGACCGCGCCCACCTCGTCATAACGGCCGCCGCGCGCCAGTTCGGCGCCCTGGCCGTAAATGGCAAAACGCGTGCCTGTGTAATAGGCATGGCCACGCAGGTCGGCCAGGTCGAAACTGACCCGGACATCCGGTGCATGCGATGCGAGCCATTTCAAATTCTGTAGCGCCTCGTGCACGCCAGGCATGGGCGGAAGAACCTTTTCGGCCTCAAACAGGACTTGTTCGTCGCCGTAGAGCTGAAGCAGCGCCTTCATGCCTTCACGGGCTTGTGAAGACACGCTGTCCTGAAGTCCGGCCAGAAGCGCATCGAGTTCGCATGCGTCCTTGGCTGCCAGCGCGGCATGGATGCGCGCCAGCGTTGAAGCATCCAGGCTGGCGTCGGCGAGGAGGCCGGCCACAATGCGCACATCGGCCATGTCCACCATCAGGTCGGTGACGCCCGAGGCCTTCAGGCACTCCAGGGCCAGCCGCTGGGCTTCCAGATCGGCCTCGAGACCGGCATGGCCATAGATTTCGGCGCCGAACTGCAGCGGTTCGCGCGTGGCATGCGGCCGGTCGGCACGGGTATGCAGCACCGGTCCGCAATAGCAAAGGCGGGCCACGCCGCTGCGGTTGAGCAGGTGTGCATCGATGCGCGCCACCTGCGGCGTGGTGTCGGCTCGCAGGCCCAGGGTGCGGCCAGACAGTTGATCGACCAGCTTGAAAGTCTGCAGCCCAAGGGCTTCGCCAGTGCCTGTCAGCAGCGATTCCAGGTGCTCCAGCAGCGGCGGCATGACGAGTTCGTAGCCGTAGCTGCGGGCGGCGTCCAGAAACAGGCGGCGCAGTTCTTCGATGTGACGCGCCTCGGAAGGCAGGACATCGGCAATTTGATCAGGCAATTGCCAAGATGACGACCAGGCGGGCATTGTTGATTTTGTAAGCTGTTAAAAACAGGATTTTACCGGCACCGGCGGGATCGAAAAAACAGAAAAAGGGCAGACTGCCCTTTTCAGATGAACACCGCCCGTTGGTGAAGGCCATCCAGGTCGCCTGGACGGCCCAAGGCAGGCATTTGTTAACGAGAAGCAGGCGCCGGGGCGCTGCCACTGTTGGCGCCGCGCATGGCCTTGAAGAAGTCAGAAGAAGGATCGACCACCATCACGTCGCTTTTCTTGCTGAAGCTGGCCTTGTAAGCCTCCAGGCTTCGATAGAACTGGGCGAACTGCGGGTCCCGGCCAAAGGACTGGGCAAACGTGCCGGCTGCCTCGGCATCGCCCTCGCCCTTGATCTTCTGGGCATCGCGGTAGGCATTGGCGACGGTGATCTCGCGCTGGCGGTCGGCATCGGCGCGAATCTTTTCGCCTTCGGCCGCACCGGTCGAACGCAATTCGTTGGCCACCCGCTTGCGCTCGGCTTCCATGCGGCGGTAGACCGATTCGGTGATGGCTTCCACATAGTCGACGCGGGTGATCCGCACGTCGATCACATCGATGCCCCAGGGCTTGGCGCCCTGCACCACGGCAAGCACTTCCTTCTTCACATCGGCCATCAGCGCCTCGCGCTTGAGCGAAAGCAGGTCCTTGACGGTGCGGCGGTTGATCTCTTCCTGAAACGCATTGCGAACCACGCGGTTGAGCTGGTTGGCGCCGGCCTTTTCATCAAGCCCGACATTGCGGATGTATTCGGACGGGTTGATGATGCGCCAGCGCACATACCAGTCGATCACGACACGCTGCTTTTCGGCCGTCAGCATGGGTTCGGCATCGGTACTGTCCAGCGTCAGCAAACGGCGGTCGATGTACGAAACATTCTGAAACGGAGGCGGCAGCTTGAAGTTGAGGCCTGGCTCTAGCACAACCTCCTTGATTTGTCCGAGCGCGTACACCACGCCAAACTGGCGCTGGTCCACCACAAACAGCGTGGAACTGAGCAATGCCAGCAGCACCAGCAATGAAGAAACGACAAGTCCAACTCTATTCACTTTTGTTTTCCTTAGCGGGTTTCACGTTCGCGCGTACGGGATGTGTCCCGGGTGCGGGAGTCGACAGGAACTCCATTGATCGGGGCTTGGGCTGCAGGGGGCGTGGACAGTGGCGCCGTCGCATCGCTGCCTGCGGCCGCTCCGCCCGAACCGGTCATCTGCATGATCTTGTCGAGCGGCAAGTACAACAGGTTTGAACCCTGGCGCGATTCCACCAGCACCTTGGTCACGTTGGTGTAGACCTGCTGCATCGCGTCGGTGTACATGCGGTCGCGGGTGACCTGCGGGGCTTTCTGGTATTCGGTCAACACCGAACTGAAACGCTGCGCATCACCCTGCGCCTGCGCCACGATGCGCGCCTTGTAGGCATCGGCCTCTTCCTTCAGACGCGAGGCCGAACCGACAGCGCGGGGAATGACGTCGTTGGCATAGGCCTGGGCTTCGTTCTTGGCGCGTTCTCGCTCCTGCCCGGCCTTGAGCACATCATCGAAAGCCGCCTGGACCTGCTCGGGAGGACGAACGCCGCTTTGCTGCAAGTTGATGGCAACCACCTCGACGCCAACCTTGTAGCGGTCCAGGATCGTCTGCATGAGCGTCCTGACGCGCGGACCAATCTGGTCGCGCTCCTCGGCAAGCGCCATGTCCATCTTCATCTTGCCGACGACTTCGCGCACGGCGGTTTCGGCAGCCTGGACCACGGCGGCAGCAGGGTCCTTGCTTTCGAACAGGTAGGCCCGCGCATCGTTCAGGCGGTATTGCACCGCGAATTTGATTTCGACGATGTTTTCGTCTTCCGTCAGCATGGCTGAGTCGCGCAGGCCGGTCGCCTTCAGAACCGTGTCACGGCCCACATCGACCGAACGGATCTGGGTGACCACGACGATTTCGTGGCGTTGTATCGGATAGGGCAAGCGCCAGTTGAAGCCGGCGCCCACCGTCGAGCGGTACTTGCCAAACTGGGTGATCACGGCTTGCTGGCCCTCCTGCACAATGAAGAAACCGGTGCCCAGCCAGATCAAAGCCACCACTGCGGCAATCAGGCCCACGCCGATACCCGCATTCTTCATGTCCGGCTGAAAGCCGCCGCTGCCCTTGCCGCCACCGCCGCCAAAACCATCGCGGTTGCCGCCGTTCTTCGCGCCCCCGAACAAGTTACCCAATTTGCGGTTGAAATCGCGCCACAACTCGTCCAGATCGGGCGGCCCCTGGTTGGAGCCTTGCGGGCGATTGGGTGGCTTGGGCGGCTGCCTGTCATCCCGCGGGCCCTCTGGACGGGAGCCATCCGACGCTGACTTGTCCTCATCCCGGCCCCAGCGCGGATCATTCAAGTTGAATGTGCCTTGGGCGCGTTGTTTAAGCCGACCGGGAAAGTTTGTCAGCGTTTGCAGCACGGGATTCAAATTCATGGAAAAAAACTCGCTTTTTTGTTACACCGACATTGTGCCTAACGAAACCGCCCAGCCGGGCAATATCATTGGGGTGTTTGGGGGCTATCGCCTGACAGAATCCGCGCACTGCGAACCGCCAGCAATTCGCGGAGCAGATTCAGGCCTTCGCCGGTCTTGGCACTCACAAATACACGTTCGACGCTCCGGCTGGCGCCTTCGAATGCATCTCGAAGCTCGAACCTGTCCTGCAGGTGCAGGGGAAAGCTGCTTTTTTCAATAGCATCGAGCTTGTTGAAGACAAGTATTTGCTCGACATCCTCGGCGCCGATTTCCGAAAGCACGCGCTGCACCTGCTCGATCTGCTCAAGGTAGTCGGGATTGGAGCCATCGACCACATGCAGCAAAAGATCGGCATCGACAGCTTCTTTCAAAGTCGCTGCAAAGGCATCGATCAGGCCATGCGGCAAGTCGCGGATAAAGCCGACCGTATCCGACAACGACGCAAAGCGTCCGGCCTCGCCCAGGTAAAGCTGGCGCGTGGTGGTGTCCAGCGTTGCAAAAAGCTGGTCGGCGGTGTAGGCACTGGCCTTGACCAGTGCATTGAACAATGTGGATTTACCCGCATTGGTGTAGCCCACCAGCGAAACGGAAAACGAGTTGCGCCGCTCGCGCTGCTTTCGCTGTGTCTGGCGCTGCTTTTTCACCTTGGTCAGGCGTTCCTTGGTTCGCTTGATGGCGTCGCCAATCATGCGCTTGTCAAGTTCGATCTGTTTTTCGCCCGGACCGCCGCGCACGCCGGCCCCGCCCGTCTGGCGCTCAAGGTGCGACCAGCGGCGGACCAGACGGGTGGAGACATACTGCAGGCGCGCGAGTTCGACCTGAAGCTTGCCTTCATGGCTGCGGGCGCGCTGTGCAAAGATTTCCAGGATCAGCAGCGTCCGGTCGTTGACAGGCATTTCAAGATGGCGCTCCAGATTGCGCTGCTGCGCCGGACTGAGGGACTGGTCAAACAGGACTTCGGTGGCGCCCGTGTCAAGGGCAAGCATCTTGATCTCGTCGGCTTTGCCGGACCCGATGAACAAGGCCGCATCTGGCGCCTTGCGTTTGCAGGTGATGCGCCCAACGGGCTCCAGGCCGGCGGTTTGCGCCAGCAGTCCAAGCTCCACCAGGTCCTTGTCAAAGTTCGGAAGTCCCAGATCGACCCCGACCAGAAGGGCAAGTGCTTGTGTTTTCACTGATGCGGCATGGCTTCTCAGCTGGCCGGTTTTTCTTCGGACTCGGCCGCGGAAAAATTCACGGCGCGGCCCGGAACAATGGTTGAAATCGCATGCTTGTAAACCATCTGGGTGACGGTGTTACGAAGCAAAACCACGTACTGGTCGAACGATTCAATCTGACCCTGAAGCTTGATGCCGTTGACCAGATAGATCGAAACAGGAACATGCTCGCGACGCAAGGTGTTGAGAAATGGGTCCTGCAAAAGCTGGCCTTTATTATTGCTCACGATATTTTCCGTGTTCAAAAGTTGATAAGAGTTTGACCATACCACAGCGATTTCCGTGGGCTTGTAATATTAGGTCTATTCTTTATCCGTGAACGGGTTGTGCGAACTTTTGAGCTGGATACGCAATGGCGTACCGACCAGATCGAATTCCTTGCGGATTCGACCTTCAAGGTAGCGTTTGTAGGACTCGGTCACATGCTCCAGCGAATTGCCGTGGATGATCACGATTGGCGGATTCATGCCGCCCTGGTGCGCGTAGCGCAACTTGGGGCGGAAAACGCCCGAACGCTGGGGCTGCTGGAACTGCACCGCCTCCATCAGCAAACGGGTCAGCACCGGCGTGGACATCTTGCGGTTGGCTGAAGCATGGGCCTGGATGATGGATTTCCAGACAGGCCCCAGACCCTGGCGCTTGATGGCCGAGATATGGTGGATGGAAGCGAACTTCAGGAAACCCAGCCGCGTTTCAATCGAGCGCTGCAGCAGTTCGCGCTGGTAGGCATCGACCGCATCCCACTTGTTGACCGCCAATACCACCGCCCGGCCGCTTTCAAGGATGTAGCCGGCAATGTGCGCGTCCTGGTCGGTCACGCCCTGGGTGGCATCGAGCAGCAGCAGCACGACGTTGGCATTCTCGATGGCCTGCAGGGTCTTGACGACGGAGAATTTCTCGATGGCCTCGAACACCTTGCCCTTGCGGCGCAGTCCGGCGGTGTCGATGAGTTCAAACCGCTGGCCCGCATGCTCGAAGGGAACCGAGATGGCATCTCGGGTGGTTCCGGGCAGGTCGAAGGCCACCAGGCGCTCTTCGCCAAGCCAGGTATTGATCAGCGTCGATTTGCCGACGTTGGGGCGGCCGGCCACCGCGAGTTTGATGACGGCCGGGTCTTCCTGCTCCACCGCCTCCGAGGGATCTGGCAGGTTGAGCGGTGCCAATGCCAGGTCGACCAGCAGTCGCATGCCCTGCCCGTGCGATGCCGACACCGCCAGCATCTCGCCCAGCCCGAGTTCGAAGAACTCCGAAACCTGCGTGCCTTCGGGCAGGCCTTCGGCCTTGTTGGCCGCCAGCACCGTCGGTTTTCCGAGCTTGCGCAAATACTTGGCAATGTCATGGTCCTGCGCGCTGATGCCGGCACGGGCATCGACCACGAAAATCACCACATCGGATTCGGCAACGGCCTGGCGGGTCTGCCGGGCCATTTCCTTGTAGATGCCGGTAACCGCATCCGGCTCGAAACCACCGGTGTCGATGACGATGTACTCATGGGGCCCGAGCTTGCCGTTGCCGTAATGACGATCACGCGTCAGTCCGGCATAGTCGGCCACGATCGCATCGCGCGTCTTGGTCAGCCGGTTAAAAAGGGTTGACTTGCCCACGTTCGGGCGGCCAACTAACGCAATGACAGGTTTCATCAAAAGAGTAGATCAGTTTCTGGCGAGAATGCCGTTATTCAGGCTGAAAGCCGTAAATGCCGCCGTTGCGGGTGACGGCGACCAGGGTATTGCCTGCGAGCACCGGCGCGGTGGAAATGGGCGAGCCATCGGTGCTCAGGCGGTTGAGCAGCGAGCCGTCTTCGCGCGACAGCAGATGGATGAATCCGCTGGCATCGCCGATCACCACCGAACGGCCGGCCAGCAGCGGGGCGGTCAGCCCGCGGTAACGCAGCCGCTCGCTGGACCAGACACGCTCGCCGTCGCTGCGTTTCCAGGACACCACGGTGCCATCGGCTTCGGTGCCAAACAGCAGGCGGTCATCGCCCTGAATGCCCTGCACGCCATTGGCAGGCCGGGTCCAGAGCACATTGCCGCGCGAGGTGTTCACGCAGCCAATGCCGGACTGGAACGCCCGCACGCAAACGCTGTCACCGACCCGGCTGACGCTGCCGACCAGGTCCACGAGCCGCTCGATGTCATTGATGCCGCGCGGCGTGGCAATGGGCGCCTCCCACTGAATGCTGCCATTCGTAGGATTCATGCCTGCCAGCCGGCCGGCCAGACCGACCACCAGCGTGTCGCCAACGGCCAGCATCACGCCGGACTGGCGCAGCACCAGCGGTTCGCTTGAACGCTGCTGCGTCCACAGCTTACGCCCGGTTTGCCCGTCAAAGGCATTGACCGAACGGTCCGCGCCCAGCACAAACACGCGCTCGCCGGCCACGAAGGGCGCGGTGAACGCCTGGGCGGTGAGCTTTTGGCGCCACAGCTCGCGGCCTGCCTGCATGGCAACGACTTCGTTGTCTTTCGTGACGACGGCAAGCACCTTCCCATCGCTGCCGACACCGGCGGCAATCGGTGTCTTCAGCGCCAGGCGCCAGACGTCGCGGCCGGTCTGGGCATCGAGCAGCGCGACCGTGCCGTCGTCGCTGGCAACCGCCACGCCGTTGCCGGCGACACCGACTTCAAGCGGGAAATTGACCGGGCCGATGCGCTGGGTCCAGCTTTGCCGCACGGAAACCAGCGCCGTCACCGGCTGCAGTTCCGTCGGCTGGGGCTTTTTAACGCCCCCGAAACAACCTGCCAGGAGCGCTATGCTAATAATAGCTAAAGGTGCACGCCCCGCAAGCGCCAAGGGCCAAAAAGACTGAATTTTCATTTGTTTGCTCCGGCATTTTCGGCAGTGGCCATCTTGACCTGTCCGGCAGCGGGATCCACACCCAGCGCATTGAGCTTGACCTCGACCAGGCGCCGGTATTCGGTGCGCTCGTCAAAGGCCTTCCAGGCTTTTTCATATTCAGATTTGGCTTCGGCCTTTTTGGCTTGCGCCATCAGGATGTCTCCACGACGGTCTGCCACCAGCGCCTCGAAGTTCTTGGGAAACGTGCCGGCAAGCTGCTGCATGGCTTCGTCATACGATTTCTTTTCCAGCAACAGTCCGGCAAGCCGGAGCCGGGCAACAGCTTGGTAGCCGGGGTCGGATGCCTTGTCGGCCACCCAGGCCAGCGCTGCGCGGGCCGCGTCGGCATTGCCTTTGTCATGATGGGCCTTGGCCACGAGAAGTCCGGCTTGCTGGGCATACGCGGTGCTGGCGAAACGGTCTTTCATGTCGGCCAGCGCGCGGTCGATCCGCGCGGCATCGCCCGACGCAATGGCGCGCTCGATCTCGTCGAACATCACCGAGGCCTGCGCGGCCTGGCTGCGCTGCCAGTACTGGTAGCCGTTCCAGGCCGCAAACGCACCCAGAACGACAATCAGCGCCCAGGTGATCAGGTTGCCGTACTGCTTCCAGAAATGCTTGATGTCGTCAAGCTGTTCCTGTTCTTCCAAATCGAGGTGTTTTGCCATAAATTTCCGGGAGTTTCTAGCCGCCGCAGGCGGGCTGGATTGATGGAGGATTGTAGAGTGCCGAACTGTCGTTCAAACCGTGGGGCTGCTGAGCAGCATGCCTGCCCAGGCCCCCACGTCATCCAGCGGTTGAAGCGTCTGGCCCGGTGCCGACCCGTCTTTCGCGGTACGCAGGGGTTTGACGGCAACGCGGCCTTCGGCCAGTTCGGCCTCGCCGAAAATCAGCGCAAACCGCGCGCCGCTGCCATCGGCCCGCTTGAACTGCGACTTCATGCTGCCCATGCCGTCCGCTGACGTGCTGGCATGCATCTGCACGCTGATGCCGCCACTTCTCAGGGCCTGCAGGGTTTTCAGCACGACCGGCAGGGCCGAGGCTTCGGGCACCACCGCATAGGCATCGGGCACCGGGAACTCACCGAAGGCGCCCTCCTCCTTGATCAGTTCGAGCACGCGCTCGACGCCCAGCGCCCAGCCAACCGCAGGCGCCGGCTTGCCGCCCATCTGCCCGATCAGGTAGTCGTAGCGGCCGCCGGCGCAAATGGTGCCCTGCGCGCCCAGGCGGTCGGTGACGAATTCAAAGACCGACAAGTTGTAGTAATCCAGTCCGCGCACGAGCCGGTGGTTGAGCGTCCAGGCAATGCCGTTGGCGTCCAGGATGGCCTTGAGCCCGTCGAAATGCGCCAGCGACTCGGCGCCAAGAAAATCGATGAGGCGCGGCGCGCTTTCGACCACGGACTTCATCGCCGGGTTCTTGGTGTCCAGGATGCGCAGTGGATTGGTGTGCAGGCGCCTTTTCGCTTCTTCGTCGAGCGCATCGGCATGCCGTTCAAAATGCGCGATCAGTTGTGCCCGGTGCTGGGCGCGTTCGTCCGGCTGGCCCAGGCTGTTGATTTCCAGGCGCCAGTCGGTCAGGCCGAGTTCCTTCCAGAGCGCGACAGCGAGCAGGATCAGTTCGGCATCCACTTCGGGGCCGGCAAATCCCAGTGCTTCGGCGCCAATCTGGTGAAACTGGCGGTAGCGCCCGCGCTGCGGCCGCTCGCGGCGAAACATCGGTCCCATGTAGTACAGCCGCTTGCCGCCGTCGTAGAGCAGGTTGTGCTCGGTCACGGCACGCACCACGCTGGCGGTGTTTTCCGGACGCATCGTCAGGTGGTCATGGTCGCCATGCTTGTCCGATCGGTCTTCGAAGGAATACATTTCCTTCTCGACAATGTCGGTGACTTCGCCAATGCCGCGCACGAACAGCTGGGTGTGCTCCAGAATCGGCGTGCGGATGTTGCGGTAGGCATAGCGCGCCATCAGGCCGCGAACCTTGTCCTCCAGCCATTCCCAGCGCGCCGAGTCCGGCGGCAGGATGTCGTTCATGCCCTTGACGGCGGAAAGTTTTTCGATTTTGACCGGCGCGGATTTTTCCGCCGGGCCGGCATTCATTTTTTCAGGCATGGGGTTCAGGAAGCGTCGGCCAGCGTGTGCGAGCCAAAGCGTTTTTCAATATAGTTTTCAACGATCGCCTGGAACTCCTGCGCAATGTTGTCACCGCGCAGGGTCAGCCGTTTTTCGCCATCGATGAACACCGGCGCAGCCGGGGTTTCGCCCGATCCGGGCAGGCTGATGCCGATGTCGGCATGCTTGCTTTCGCCGGGACCGTTGACGATGCAGCCCATCACGGCCACCCGCAGGCCTTCGACGCCCGGGTATTGCGCGCGCCAGACGGGCATCTGGGCGCGCAGGAAGTCGTCGATCTGCTTGGCCAGCTCCTGAAAGGTGGTGCTGGTGGTTCGCCCGCAACCAGGGCAGGCGGTCACGCTGGGCACGAAGGTCCGCAGGCCCAGCGCCTGCAAGATTTCAGCGGCAATGACCACTTCCTGCGTTCGCGCTTCGCCGGGCTGGGGCGTCAGGGACACGCGGATCGTGTCGCCAATGCCCTCCTGCAGCAGGATCGAGAGCGCCGTGGCGGAGGCGACTGTGCCCTTGGTGCCCATGCCGGCCTCGGTCAGCCCCAGATGCAGGGTATGGTCGGTGCGCCGGGACAGTTCGCGGTAAACGGAAACCAGGTCCTGGACGCCGCTGACCTTGCACGACAGGATGATCTGGTCGCGCCGCATTCCCATGGCTTCGGCACGTTGGGCCGAATCAATCGCCGAGGTGATCAGCGCCTCGTACATCACCTGCCGGGCATCCCACGGCATGCTGCGCAGGCTGTTTTCGTCCATCAGGCTGGCGAGCAGCTCCTGGTCCAGGCTGCCCCAGTTCACGCCGATGCGGATGACCTTGTTCCAGCGCATGGCCGCTTCGATCATCTGTCCGAACTGGGTATCGCGCTTGTTGCCCTTGCCGACGTTTCCCGGATTGATCCGGTACTTGGACAGCGCCTGCGCGCAGGCCGGGTAATCGGTCAGCAGGCGGTGGCCGTTGTAATGAAAGTCGCCGATCAAGGGAACATCGACCCCCATGCGGTCGAGCTGCTCGCGAACATAGGGAACCGCAGCAGCGGCTTCAGGTGTGTTGACCGTGATGCGGACCATTTCGGATCCGGCCAGTGCCAGTTCCTTGACCTGAATCGCCGTGCCAATCGCGTCCACGGTGTCGGTGTTGGTCATGGACTGGATGCGCACCGGCGCATCGCCGCCCACGGTCACCACACGCGTGCCCCAGACGACCCGGGACTGGATGGAGTGATGCGGCTTTGGAAAAGCGGACGCAATGGGAAGGCAGGTTTGCACTATTTCACCTCGAAACGGGCAATGTTGTTCTTGGTGACGCTGGCGAGATCAAACGCCTGGCCACGCACCTGGACCTGAATGACGTTGGCACGGCTCACCACCGCCGCCAGCGGCAGCGCGCCCGACAGGCTGACCGATTCGCCTGTCCGAAGCGTGCGGTCGAGAACCACCGTGCCGCTGGCATCCGTCACCTTTATTTTCGATGTGCCTTTTGCACTGATGGTCATCGGTGGTTCAGCAGCGTCACCGTCGGCGGTTGCAGATGCCGTCGCGAGCGGTGGCGCCTGCGGTCCCGATGCTGCAGCAGGGATCTCGGCGGGCGTCACCAAGGTAGAAGATTCGCCAGGCGCCTCGTTGCCCGGGGAGGTCGGGGTGATCACGGTCGTCGTGACAGAGGCGGATTCCGCCACCTGGCCCGGGACGGAGTCAAGCTGGCCGGCCTGGCGGTATCGGGCAATTTCTTTTTGAATGGACGGCAGGAACATCAGCACGAGTGCGCCGAGCAGCAAAACCAAGCCCACCAGAACGGCCGGGCGCGAGATAGGGGACCAGAAGGGCACCATATTCCGGCTGCTCGCGCGGGCACGGAACGGCGTGTTGATTCCCCGGTTCTGGGAAGTCACCTTGAACGCGGCAATCGCAGGCAACCGACGCAGGACGGGAGCCGGGTCGAGCTTGAGAATCCGGCACATGCTGGCAGCCAGCGCGCGCGCAAACACCGGATCGGCCAAAAGCGCCGACTGGTCCTGCTCAAGCGCGTGCAGCTTGTGAACCGGAACCTTCAGCAATGCTGCAAGCGTGTCAATGTCCAGGCCCTGCGACTGCCGGGCCGTGCGAAGCAAGGCACCGGCAGTGTCCTGCTGGCCCGCCGCTTCACGATCCAACGGAATGCCAGACTCCAGCACTGCTTCGTCATTGCTCATTGAACAGGCCCTTTTCATATGCTGCGGTTTCGGGAGACTGCGCAAAGCGTTTCTTCAACTGACTCGCGAGTTGCACCATGGCCTCCTGATTGTTGAGCTTTTGCTCCGTCTTGATGCCCAGCCAGAGCGTCTGGGCATTCGCCAGTTCGCTGTTGTTCAGGCGGCGGATGTAAAACTGGGCGCGCGTCAGGTCGCCACGCGCATACAGCAGCTTGGACAGGTTGTAGCCGGTCACGGGATTGCCCGCGTCCAGTTCGTAGGAATGCATGAGGCTTTGCTCGGCCTCGCTGAATTGCCCTGCGTTCACCTGGCACACACCCAGGGCCATCAGGGTCTTGGCTTTCCCGGTGTAGGTCGGATTGGCAGCAGCCTGGGCGAACAGCCTGAACGACTCGGGATAGCGTCCCTGCTGGCACAGCAGCCAGCCATAGTTGTGCGCCACGCCGGCATCGCGCGCATTGAGAGCCAGCGCACGGCGAAAACTGTCTTCTGCGAGCGGAATGTCGTTGAGCCGCATGTAGACCAGCCCGCGCAGGTTGTAGGCATCGACAAAATTCGGATCGGTGGCCAGCGACTGCTTGATTTCATCCAGGGCCACCTTGGTTTGGCCCTGCTCAAAATAACCGGTCGCCAACTCGACCCGCAGGCGTGCACGCCGGCGCTGGTCGGTTTCATCGGAGTCGGTGATCAGGTCAGTTCTGCCGCCCAGGCCGTCCACGGAGCCGGGCTGAGTGGCACAGCCGCCCAGCAGCATGGCCGACCAGCAGGCAAAAACCCAGGCCTGGGCCGGAATCCTCATCATGCGGAGTCCTTGTTGAGCACCACCACCTTGATGCCGCCCAGCATGCCCTGGCGCTGCGCAGCCATGCGCTGGTCCACGCCGGTGCGGTCCTGCACGTCACCTGCCAGTTGACCGCAGGCCGCATCGATGTCGTCGCCGCGCGTTTTACGCACGGTGGTGACGATGCCGGCATCCATCAAAATCCGGGCAAATGCCATGACCTGCGGCATTTGCGAGCGCACCAGGCCGGAAGCCGGAAAAGGGTTGAAGGGAATCAGGTTGAATTTGCACGACAGGCCATTGGCCGCGTGGGTTTTCATCAATGCCACCAGCTGGCGCGCATGCTCGGGCTGGTCGTTGACGCCATCGAGCATGCAGTATTCGAACGTGATGAAGTCGCGGGGCGCAGCCGACTGGTAGCGCGTGCAGGCTTCGAGCAGTTCGGCAATCGGGTATTTCTTGTTCAGCGGAACCAGGTCGCTGCGCAGCGCATCGTGCGGCGCGTGCAGCGAGACGGCCAGGGCGACCGGGCAATCCCGGGCCAGTCGGTCGATCATCGGAACGACGCCGGAGGTGGACACCGTGACCCGGCGGCGCGACAGGCCATAGCCGTGGTCATCCAGCATGACCTTGAGCGCCGGCAGCAATTGCGAATAATTCTGCAAAGGCTCGCCCATGCCCATCATGACCACATTGGAAATGATGCGTTCATCCCGGCCCAGGTGCTTGCGCAGGAAATGCTCGGCAAACCACAACTGCGAAATGATTTCGCCGGTCGTCAGGTTGCGGCTGAAGCCCTGGTGGCCGGTCGAGCAAAAACGGCAACCCACCGCGCAACCGGCCTGGGAAGAAATACAAAGGGTTCCGCGGTCGGATTCGGGGATGAAAACGGTTTCGATCACATCGCCCGCACCCACATCGAACAGCCACTTGATCGTGCCGTCGGTTGAATCATGGCGGGAGACCACCTTGAGGCCGGTGATGCGGGCAGAGAGTGCCAGCTTTTCGCGCAGCGCCTTGGCCAGATCGGTCATCTGCTCGAAATCGGACGCGCCCTTCTGGTGAATCCAGCGAAACAGCTGTGTCGCGCGAAAGCGCTTCTGGCCCAGCTGTTCGCAAAACGCGGCCATGCCCTCCAGATCGAAATCGAGAAGATTGGTGGTCATCGCAGGCTGCGATGCGTCAGGTCGCCCCACACAAGCGGCGACCCTGGCAAAGGGCGGCAAAGCATGGGGTCGGCGCGCATTAACGCGAGTAAACGTTCAGGCCGGCAAAGAAGAAAGCGATTTCTTCCCTGGCGGTTTCAACAGCGTCGGAGCCATGGACGGCATTGGCATCGATGCTGTCGGCGAAGTCGGCGCGAATGGTGCCGGCGTCGGCCTTCTTCGGGTCGGTCGCGCCCATCAGGTCACGGTTCTTCAGCACGGCGCCTTCGCCTTCGAGCGCCTGGATCATCACCGGGCCGGAGATCATGAAAGAGACCAGGTCCTTGAAGAAAGGGCGAGCCTTGTGCACGCCGTAAAACGCTTCGGCTTCGGCTTGCGACAGGTGAACCATTTTGGCGGCGACGACTTTCAGGCCGGCGGCTTCAAAGCGCGCATAGATTTGGCCGATGACGTTCTTGGCGACGGCGTCAGGCTTGATGATGGAGAGTGTGCGTTCGATGGCCATGAATTTTCCTAAGGAATGTTGGAGTTATTGGATTTTTCAAATTATTCAAGGACTGAATAAAGCCCATGATTTTAACCCGCTGGCTTGCCCCTTCCAGAGCAACCCTGCGAAATGGCGTACCAGCCAAGAAGGGCTAGCGGTTTCCGCCCCGGTTGCCACCGCCCCGGTTGCCGCCAGAATTGCCGCCATTGCGGCGCGGCCCGCTGCTGCTGCCACCCCCGAAGCCGCCGGCATTGCCACCACCGCCCCGGCGCTGGCCCTGGTCCTGCCGCTGCCGGGTAAAGGTATCGGCGCCAATATAGCCAAACGAGGTCTTCATCGGGTCGGGCTGGGTGCCTGCGGCTGTCTTGTCGCTGCGCGGACCTCGCTCGTCGCGCCGCTTCGGGCCTTGCGGCGCGCCCGCACCGGGAGGCCCGAAGCGCGTCGCCGGTCCGGCATTTCCGCCCTGGCCTCGCCCTCTTGCGCCGCCAGCGCCAGGATTGGCGCCGCGCCGATTGCCGCGCTGCGCCGCATCGTTGCGGTTCATGGGCGGCTGCGAATCATCGAGCGGCTGGACGATGCCGGTCGGGCCTGCGCCGGCATTGCGGGGCCGGCCGCTGCCACTGCGTGGACGGTCGTTCCGGCGTGGACCGCTGCGTTGCGGGGCGCCGTCCTTGCCATCGGGCTGGCCTGGAACGGCCGCATCGCCACGCGGATCAGGCCGCGATTCCGACCGGCTGACCGCGCTGGTCAATGCATAGATGTCGTTCTCGTCGAGTTCGACAAACGCGCCCCGCTTCAATCCGCGGGGCAGCACCATGGCCCCGTAGCGGATGCGGATCAGGCGGCTCACGGCATGGCCCACGGCTTCGAACATGCGGCGCACCTCGCGGTTGCGTCCTTCCGAAATCGTGACCCGGTACCAGCAGTTGGCGCCCTCGCCGCCACCGGCTTCGATCGAGCCGAACTGCGCCACGCCGTCGTCCAGCGTCACGCCGTCGAGCAAGCGCTTTTTCTCTTCGTTGTTCAGTGCGCCCAGAACCCGCACGGCGTATTCACGTTCCAGGCCGAAGCGCGGATGCATCAGCTTGTTGGCCAGTTCGCCGGAACTCGTCAGCAGCAGCAGGCCCTCGGTGTTCAGGTCGAGCCGTCCGACGGATTGCCATTTGCCCTGGAACAGCTTGGGCAGGCGCCGGAAGACGGTCGGGCGGTTCTGCGGATCATCGTGCGTCACCACTTCGCCGGCAGGCTTGTGGTAGGCAATGACACGCGGCGGCGGCGGATCGATCTGCACGCGGATGGGCTTGCCATTGACCTTGACGGTATCGCCAAACTGGATGCGCTGGCCGATATGCGCCGGCTCGGCATTGACGGAAATCCGCCCTTCCAGAATCAGTTGCTCCATCTCCAGGCGCGAGCCCAGACCGGCCTGGGCCAGGACCTTGTGCAGCTTGGGCGTTTCTGCCTGCGGCAACAGAACCCGCTTGGGCAGGTCAATCGCGGCATTTTCTTCGTCGGCATCGAATTGCCCGGTGATCACGTCTTCGAAGCGAATGGTTGCGGGCGGCGGCTTGGGGCCATGGCGCCGCGCACCGGCCTGCATCGGCGTCGGCGTAGGCCGGCCATTTTCCCCGGTTGCTATTGATTCAGGAGCTGCTTGGGCAGTCTGGTCGTGCGCAAAAGCACTGTTTGAATCATTTTCTGGCATGGGCGATGACTTGCTGGCCGGGTTGTCGTTTGAGTTCATGCTTTTACATTCGTTCGTGTGGAGGGCGGCATACGGATTACTGCGGATCAGGTTGAGAACGTTGACCTGCATCCGACGCCAGGTCCTCGATATAGGTCGAAATCTTCAATTCCGGCCCGTTCAGTGTCGAAAAATCGCCTGGCGCGACGTCCATGCCCAGCTCGAACTGTTCAAGCTTTGCAATCTGCGCCGGTGTATCGTCCATCGACGGCAGTCCGGCCAGGGATTCAACGCCCAGGTCATCCAGAAACTGGCGCGTTGTCGCGTACAGCGCCGGACGGCCCACCGTTTCGCGGTGGCCAATGACCTCAATCCAGCCACGGTCCTCCAATTGCCTGAGCAGCAGGCTGTTGATGGTCACGCCGCGAATGTCTTCCATGTCACCCCGCGTCACTGGCTGCCGATAGGCAATGATGGCCAGCGTTTCCAGTGTCGCCCGGCTATAGCGGGGCGGCTTTTCTGGGGTCAACCGGTCCAGATATTCGCGCATTTCTGGCCGGCTTTGAAAGCGCCATCCACTGGCCACATGCACCAGTTCAACACCCCGGCCTGACCATTCGTCCTGCAACTCCCCGAGGACGAGTTTAATGCTGTCGGCCGCAAGACTTCCGTCGAACAAGACCCCAAGCTCGCGCAATGTCAGGGGTTGCTGTGCACAAATAAGGGCTGCTTCGAGGATGCGCTTGGCATCCGTCGTATTCATGGTGGCTCGTTCCGAAATAAACGGGGAAGAAAACGGATAAAGGCGCTTTTGTCAGCGCATCGCGTTCGTGCTGCGCTGCCTGAGACAGGAAGCCATGTTGCCGGTAGCAGAAAACTACAGGAACGAATTGTATCCCAGGCCCAAAGCTTGTAGGGCGGACTCCAAGTCTGGCGGCGGTGGCGACTTGAATTCCATCGGTTCGCCTGTTGCTGGATGGGCAAATGCCAGCCGGCAGGCATGCAGTGCCTGGCGCGCCATATTGACCGCGAGAGCGCCGCCGTACAACGCATCCGAGACCAGCGGATGCCCCAGGAAGGCCATGTGAACCCTAATCTGGTGCGTGCGGCCGGTATGCAGGCGGCACTTGACCAGGCAATGCTTTTCCGAATTGCCAAGCAGGGAAACCACCGTGGAAGCCGTCTTGCCCGAGTTTTTCTCCAGGTCCACCACCGCCATGCGCAATCGGTTGCGCGGGTCGCGGCCGATGGGCGCCTCGACCTGGCGGGTTTTTGCGCCTTCCCACGCGCCATGTGCCAGCGCAATGTATTCCCGGCTCACCGTGCGGGCAGCAATCATGCCCACCAGCTGGTCCATGGTCTGACGCTGGCGCGCCACCACCATCAGACCGCTGGTGTCCTTGTCGAGCCGGTGCACGATGCCGGCGCGCGGCATGAATGAAGCCTGGGGGTCGTGGGCCAGCAAACCGTTGAGCAAGGTGCCGCTCCAGTTGCCGGGCGCCGGATGCACCACCAGACCGGCTGTCTTGTTGATGACCAAAAGGTGCTCATCCT
>JAQGMN010000040.1 GCA_028292345.1 Polaromonas sp.
GCCGGTGCCGTCCCCGGCTGCGGGGGACGTCGCAAACTCCAGCGCAACGCGGGTCAGCGCCAGCGGGTGGCACAGCGGAATCAGGTCGCTGGTCTTCTTGGCGGCCATGATGCCGGCGATGCGGGCGATGCCCAGCACGTCGCCCTTTTTGGCCGTGCCCGACACGATCAGCGCCAGCGTGGCGGGCTGCATGGCGATGCGGCCCTGGGCAACGGCAATGCGGTGCGTGGCCGCCTTGGCCGCGACATCGACCATGTGGGCCTGGCCCTGGGCGTCGAAATGGGTGAGGGGGGAAGCGGGTGTCGTCATGCTGATACAGAACCTTTACGAGGATGCAGCATCATAAGAGTCTGGCTGGCGACTTTCTCCCGCCCCAAAGGTGACTGCCCTTGACTTCATTGACCTGCTCCAAAATTTACAAGCAAAAACATGCTTTTGCGCAGGCAAGGTGTGCGCTGCTAGCTACTATTTTGATAGCGTTCTCGGTTACTTCGCCGGCCCAGGCACCGGGCGGCGGAACCGTTCCTTCGCCCGGCGGCGCCCGTTCGCTGCCGTCGCTGGGCGAGAACTCCGACCTGTCCCCCGCCGCCGAGCGGCGCATTGGCGACCGCATCGCGGCCAGCATCCACCGCGACCCCGACCTGGTCGAGGACCCGGTGCTGGCCGATTACCTGCAGGGCATCTGGCAGCCGCTGATGGCGGCGGCCCGCGCGCGCGGCGAGCTGTCGGCTGAACTGGAGGAGCGCTTTGCCTGGGAGGTGTTCCTGATCCGCGACCGCAGCATCAACGCCTTTGCGCTGCCCGGCGGCTATTTCGGCGTGCACCTGGGCCTGATCAGCACCGTGAGCAACGCCGACGAGCTGGCCGCCGTGCTGGCGCACGAGATGAGCCATGTCACGCAGCGGCACATCTCGCGGCTGATGACGCAGCAGTCCCGGCAGGCGCCGTGGATGATCGCCGCCATGGTGCTCGGGGCGCTGGCGGCGAGCCGCAATCCGCAGGCCGGCTCGGCTGCAATCGTCGGCGGCCAGGCCATCATGGCGCAGGGGCAGCTGAATTTTTCGCGCGACATGGAGCGCGAGGCCGACCGCGTCGGCTTTGGCGTGATGGAGGGCGCCGGCTATGCCAGCCGGGGCATCTCGGGCATGTTTGAAAAACTGCAGCAGGCCAACCGGCTCAACGACAACGGCTCGTTTCCCTACCTGCGCTCGCATCCGCTGACCACCGAGCGCATTGCCGAGGCGCAGGCCCGGGTGCAGCTGGCCTCTAGAGCGGCCGCGCCGTCGGCCGGGCAGCAGGCGGCCGCCGAACGCACGCAGCGCCTGCATGCCATGATGGCCGCCCGCGCCCGCATTCTGACCGTTCCCGGCGTGGACGTGCTGCGCACCCTGCTGTCCGAAGCCCAGCGCCGGGCCGCAGCCCTGCCGGCGGCTTCGGCGGCCAGTGCCCGCGATGCCGGCACGCTCTATGGCGGCGCCTTGGCCGCGGCGCAGCTGCGTGACTTCGCGGCGGCGCGCAGCCTGCTCGACCGTCTTGGCGCGCTTGCCGCCGGCACCGAGCCTGCGGCCAAGGCGGCGCAGCTGCTGGCCGTCGAGGTGGACCTGATGGAAGGCAAGGTGCCGGCGGCGGCCGCCAGCGCCGACATCGGCAAGGCCGGCTCGCGGGCCGAACTGCTGGTGATGTCCAAGGCGCTGATGGCGGCGAAACGCGCGCCCGACGTGTCGCAGGCGCTGCAGACCTGGGTGGCCGTGCATCCCCGCGATGCCGGCGCCTGGCAGCTGCTGGCCACCGCCTACGGCCAGCAGGGCCAGGCGGTGCGCGCCATCCGGGCCGATGCCGAAAGCCGCGCCGCCCAGCTCGACTACGGCGCCGCGCTGGACCGCTTCAAGGCGGCGCAGGGGCTGATGCGCAGCCAGCCGGGCAGCGCCGATTATGTCGAGGGCTCGATCATCGACACCCGGACGCGGCAGATCGAGTCAATCCTTAAGGAACAGGCGCTCCAGGAGAAAATCGATCGCTAGCTGCAGCACCGAGTAGATCAGCGAGCCCAGCAGCGCCGCGCCGAAGCCGTTGACGTTCAGGCCGCTGACCAGACCGGCGGCGGCCCAGAACATCAGGGCATTGATGACAAACAGGAACAGCCCCAGCGTCAGCACCGTCACCGGCAGCGTGAGCAGCACCAGCAGCGGGCGCACCACCATGTTCAGCGCGCCGAGCACCGCCGCCGCGATCAGCGCGCCGGTGAAGCTGGTCACCGTCACGCCCGAATACAGGTAGGCCACCGCCAGCAGGGCGGCAGCGCTGAGCAGCCATTTGAGAATGAGTTTCATGCGTTGAAGGATAGCACCTGGCCACCTGCGCCACGCAGGGAAACGCGTCGCGAAGGCTTGGAAAAATCCGGACACATTGCATGGATTTGGCCAAACGCCGATACTTTTCCTCACCTGAAAGGGGAGTAGCGACCTTGCCGCCATCGGCCGCAAGCGCTTGTGTTTCGTCAATACGTTGCCCGTCAAAACGGCAGCCGGAACACATAAAAAGAGCCGCCCGGCTTTTTCCCGCAAGACCTTTTGGGACGCGCCCCGCGTCTTCCATTTTTGAAAAGGTCTTGTCATGCAAACCATTGCGCCGCTGTGGCTGTGGGCCGCTTTTGTCGGCATCGTGCTTGTTTCCCTGTTCGTCGATTTCGTGGTCCTGAAAAAGCAGGGCGCCCATGACATTGGCGTGAAGGAGGCGCTGAACTGGTCGCTGGTCTGGGTCGGCTTGAGCTTTCTGTTCAACGGCCTGTTCTGGTGGGCGGTGAAGGACAGCACCGGCTCCAGCGACATCGCCAACACCAGGTCGCTGGAATTTTTGACCGGCTACCTGATCGAGAAATCATTGGCGGTGGACAACATCTTTGTCTTCCTGATGATCTTCACCTACTTCGCGGTGCCGTCGCACTTCCAGAAGCGGGTGCTGATGATCGGCATCATTGGCGCCATCGTGCTGCGCACCGTCATGATCCTGGTCGGCGGCTGGCTGCTGGCGCAGTTCCACTGGATCCTGTACGTGTTCGGCGCCTTCCTGGTCCTGACCGGCATCAAGATGTGGTGGGCCGCCGGCAAGGAGCCGGCGCTGGACGACAACCCGGCGCTCAAGCTGCTGCGCCGCATTTTGCCGGTCAGCAAGCATTACGACGGCGAAAAATTCTGGACCGTCGAGAACGGCAAGAAAATCGCCACGCCGCTGTTCATGGTGATCTGCCTGGTGGCGCTGACCGACGTGATCTTCGCGGTGGACTCGATTCCGGCCATCTTTGCCATCACCAGCGACCCGTTCATCGTGCTGACCAGCAACGTGTTCGCCATCCTGGGCCTGCGCGCCATGTATTTCCTGCTGGCCGCCGTGGCCAACAAGTTCCATCTGCTGAACTACGGACTGGCGGTGATCCTGGTGTTCATCGGCGCCAAGATGTGCCTGATCGACATCTACAAGATTCCGGTGATGGTGTCGCTGGGCGTGGTGGTCGGCGTGCTGGCCCTGACCATGCTGCTCAGCGTGCGTTCGGCGTCGGCCGATGTGAAACGCGGATAAGCCCCAGCCGGCAAGCGGTGCAGCGCGGCCGGGCCGGGGTGGCTATGATGCGCTTCCCATGCCCGGCATCCACATCATCGACATCGAAGCCGCCATCAATTTCTGGCGCGCCAAAAATCCTTCGCCCGACGGCACCACGCTGGCGCCCGAGGTGCGCGCCCTGGCCGAGGTGTATGCGCTGATGGCCTTTCGCCGTGAGGACGCGCTCGATGAAGCCGCTTTGCCACCCGAGGCGCTGGCCGCCTGGCTCGCCTGGTACGACACCACCGCCGACACGCCGTGCATTGCCATCTGCTCGACCAGCCAGGGCGACGAGGTGTGCAAGGGTTGCGGCCGCACCTTCGAGGAGGTGCAGCACTGGCTGGCGATGAGCCCGGTGGAAAAGCGCATCACCTGGCGGCGCATCACCGGGCAGGCCACGGCCTGGCGCTTTGGCCGCTATGCCGACCGGGCGCTGGAGAAGAAGTAGCGCGGCGCTGGCCTGCTTTTCAAGCCAGAAAGGCCGTTTGCGCATATGCGACCTGCGCTGGCAGCTATCAATTCAGGAGTCAATTGATTCCGGCGTAAACTGCCCGCATGCTTCGCCTGACCCATGCCCCGAACATTGCCATTGCCGCGCTGTGGACCGACGCGCTGCAGCAGGCCGGCTATTCGGCCAGCGTGCAGCGCTATTTCCTCGGCAGCGTGGCCGGCGAGCTGCCGCCCGACCAGTGCCAGCCGGAAATCTGGCTGACCCACGACCATGAGCAGGCCGGCGCCCGCGCCCTGCTTGACGCGCTGCAGAACATGCCGCAGCGGCGCTGGCTGTGCCGCTGCGGGGAAACGGTCGAGGGCGGCTTCGAGCAGTGCTGGCAGTGCGGCGCCGCGATGCCGGCGGGCCTGGACTGAACGCAGCGCCGGGTCAGTTCAGGCGAAGTTCAGCCCCTGGGCAGCGCAGTACGCGAAGTCACAAGCGTGGCGGGAACATCCCACCAGCAGGGGCTGCGGGACTGGCTTTGCCAGACCGCAGGCTGAAGGCTGCGACTCCAAGTCAGCCTGCGCGGGCTTGGACAGCCTTCAGATGCGCCGACTCTGGCGGCGTGGCGCCCTGCAAGGGCAGCGGCCCCTCGGGGGGGGCAGCGCAGTACGCGAAGCGACAAGCGTGGGGGCTTCTTACACTCGCCGGGCCAGCTCGGCGGCCATGCCGACATAGCTGCCGGGCGTCATCGCCAGCAGGCGTTCCTTTTCGGCCTCGGGAATGTCCAGCGAGCGGATCAGGCCATGCAGGTCTTCGGGCCTGACGGTTTTTCCTCGCGTGACTTCCTTGAGCTTCTCGTAGGCGCCGGCCACCGCGTAGCGGCGCATCACCGTCTGGATCGGCTCGGCCAGCACTTCCCAGGCGTTGTCGAGGTCGGCGGCCAGGTTTTCCTCGTTGAGCTCCAGCTTGTTCAGGCCGATGCACAGCGAGTTGTAGGCCAGCACGGCATAGCCCAGCGCCACGCCCATGTTGCGCAGCACCGTGGAATCGGTGAGGTCGCGCTGCCAGCGGCTGACCGGCAGCTTTTCGCTGAGGTGCCGGAGCACCGCGTTGGCCAGGCCGAGGTTGCCTTCGGCGTTCTCGAAATCGATGGGGTTGACCTTGTGCGGCATGGTCGAGGAGCCGATTTCGCCTTCCTTCAGGCGCTGCTTGAAGTAGCCGACGCTGACATAGCCCCAGATGTCGCGCG
>JAQGMN010000077.1 GCA_028292345.1 Polaromonas sp.
CTCGCCTGCGGCGCAATGCCCGACATGTCGGCGCAGCCACCGATGCCGGTGGCGATCAGGCCGGCAGCCACCACGCCGGCCGCGGACACCAGCGCCATGCGCACCGATGCGCGCCACACCGGCATGGCGGTCTGGCCGGGGATGCAGGCCAGTTCGGTGCCAGCCTGCGCACGCCGTTCGGCGCAGGCAGTTTGAAGTTTATTTGTCATTTTTGTCAGTCGATGCGTGCAGGGTTTGCGCCGTCTCCAACATGCGGCGCAGGTAGCTTTTGAGGGTTTGCCATTCGTCGGCCGAGAATCCGGCCAGCAGCGCGTTTTGCATGCCGCACAGGACGGCGGGAATCTCCTTGGCGGCCGCGCGTCCGGCGTCGGTCAGCTCCAGGTTGACCACGCGCCGGTCGTCCGACGAACGGATGCGGGTGCACAGCTGCTTGGCCTCCAGCCGGTCGAGCAGCCGGGTCATCGAGCCGGCGTCGAGTTCGCACTGGCGCGCCAGCTCGGCCGCTGTGGACGCGCAGCCCATGTAGAGCTTCAGCATGGGCACCCATTGCGCATTGGTCAGGCCCGAGGGTTCGAGTTCGCGCTCGACGCCCTGCCCCACCAGGGAAATGATGCGGCGCATCATGTAGCCAACGCTGTCATCGGGCGTGTAGCTTTCCGCCCGGTAGAAATCAGCCGGCGGGCACACCGGTGCGTCGGCGCAGGAAGGGAGGTTTTGCTTTGAATCCATGGCCTGAATTATACTTGCTTGAGCAACTATTGTCAAGCCTGTGTTTGCAATGCCAAGCTTTAAAGTAAAATAGCCTGCATGGCTACATCCTCCGCGACTTCCCTGTCCTCCCGTTCCTCCATGGCGTCCGGTTCGCCGCCCGCCAAGGGATCGCCGCGCTCGCTGTCGGGGCTCGCCCCCTTTTTGCGGCCGTATTCGGGCCGCATCGGGCTGGCGGTGCTGTTCCTGGTGCTGGCGGCGGTGGCCACGCTGGTGTTTCCGCTGGCGCTGCGCGGCCTGATCGACGGCGGCCTGGCCAGTGCCGCCAAGGGCGAGCAGCTGATGGCGCTGCGCACGCATTTTTTCGAGCTGTTCGGCGTGGCGGCGGCGCTGGGGCTTTTTTCGGCCGGGCGCTTCTACACCGTCAGCTGGCTGGGCGAGCGCGTCACAACCGACATCCGCAATGCGGTGTATTCGCATGTGGTGCGGCAAAGTCCGGAGTTTTTCGAAACCACGCAGACCGGCGAGGTGCTGTCGCGCCTGACCGGCGACACCACGCTGGTGCAGACGGTGGTGGGCTCGTCGCTGAGCATGGGGCTGCGCAATGCGGTCATGGGCGTGGGCGCGCTCGGCATGCTGGTGGTCACCAACCCCTACCTGATGGTGCAGGTGCTCGGCGCGCTGCTGCTGATCGTGGCGCCGTCGGTGTGGTTCGGGCGGCGCGTGCGCAAGCTCTCGCGCGCCAGCCAGGACCGCGTCGCCGACTCCAGCGCGATTGCCGCCGAAGTGCTCAATGCCATTCCGGTGGTGCAGAGCTACACCGCCGAGGACCGGGAAGCGGCGCGCTTCGACCGGTCCACGGCCGAGGCGTTCGCTATCGCCATCCGCCGCACCAAGGCGCGCTCGGTGCTGGTGGCCTTCATCATCATCGCCACCTCGGCCGCCTTGCTCTGGGGCCTGTACCAGGGGACGCAGGCGGTGGTGCGCGGCGACATTTCCGCCGGCCACCTGGGCCAGACGGTGGTGTATGTGATCATTCTGGCCAGCGCGGCGGCGGTGCTGGGCGAGGTCTATGGCGACCTGCTGCGCGCCGCTGGCGCGACCGAACGGCTGATGGAGCTGCTGGACAGCCGCTCACCCGTCACTTCGCCCTCAAATCCGCTTCCTGCGCAAGTGGTACGGGCAGGTAGTGCTATCAAATTTGAAAACGTCACGTTTCACTATCCATCCCGTCCAACGCAGCCAGCCTTGAGCAATTTCACCTTGAACGTGGCGCCGGGCGAAACCCTCGCCATCGTCGGCCCCAGCGGCGCGGGCAAGAGCACGGTGTTCCAGCTGCTGCTGCGCTTTTACGACCCGGCTTCGGGGCGTATCGAACTGGACGGTGTGCGGACTGCCGACCTGTCGCTGCAGGACCTGCGCGGGCGCATCGGGCTGGTGCCGCAGGATGCGGTGATTTTCTCGACCAGCGCCCTGGAAAACATCCGCTACGGCAAGCCGGACGCCACCGACGAAGAGGTCAAGGCGGCCGCCCGGGCCGCGTTCGCGCATGAGTTCATCAGCGCGCTGCCAGAGGGTTTCGACACCTTCCTCGGCGAGCGCGGCGTGCGCCTGTCCGGCGGCCAGCGCCAGCGCATCGCATTTGCGCGGGCGATGCTGAAGAATTCGCCGCTGCTGCTGCTCGACGAGGCCACCAGCGCGCTCGACGCCGAAAGCGAGCGTATGGTGCAGGCGGCGCTTGAATCGGCCATGAAGGACCGCACCACGCTGGTGATTGCGCACCGGCTGGCGACGGTGAAAAAGGCCGACCGGATCGTCGTGATCGACCATGGACGCATCGTGGAGCAAGGAAGCCACGAGCAGCTGATGGCGGCCAACCAAGTATATGCGCGGCTGGCCGCGCTTCAGTTCGTATCATAAAAATTTGCGCGGGGCAAGGCTGATGAGCGCGGGATCGGTGCCCTTGATGGGAGAAAGGAAGGCGCCCTGCCGCGCCTACATTGGGGTGCGTGCATGCGTTTCGGCCTTGCAACGCCTCCACTCCATCACAGGGCAGCAAGCAATCCATGAAGCCAGCGTTTCACGACATCGACGAGCGTA
>JAQGMN010000092.1 GCA_028292345.1 Polaromonas sp.
GCCTTCAGCGTCCTGGCTTTCGCCGGCGACGAGCCGGTGGGCCTGGTCAACTGCATCGAAGGCTTCTCGACCTTTGCCTGCCGTCCGCTGGTCAATATCCACGACGTGGCGGTCTTGCCGGGCCACCGGGGCCGGCGCGTCGCGGAACGCATGCTGGCGCTGGTCCAGGACATCGCCCGCGAGCGCGGCGCCTGCAAGCTGACGCTCGAAGTGCTGTCGGGCAATGCCAGCGCCGTGCGGCTCTACGAGCGGGTGGGCTTTGCCGGCTACCAGCTCGACCCGGCGATGGGCACGGCGCAGTTTTTCCAGAAGTGGCTGGCGTGAGCGGCGCCTTCCTTGCCTCGCTGCGCCGGGACTGGCTGTCCAACGTGCGCGGCGACCTGCTCGCCGGCCTGGTGGTCGCGCTGGCCCTGATTCCCGAGGCGATTGCCTTTTCCATCATCGCCGGCGTTGACCCCAAGGTCGGCCTTTACGCGTCGTTCTGCATCGCCGTGGTCATTGCCTTCGCTGGCGGGCGGCCCGGCATGATCTCGGCGGCCACCGGCGCCATGGCGCTGGTCATGGTCACGCTGGTCAAGGACCACGGACTGCAGTACCTGCTGGCCGCCACGCTGCTGACGGGCGTGCTGCAAATCCTGGCCGGCGTGTTCAGGCTGGGCATGCTGATGCGCTTTGTCTCGCGCTCGGTCATCACCGGCTTTGTCAATGCGCTGGCCATCCTGATCTTCATGGCGCAATTGCCCGAACTGACGAACGTCAGCTGGGTGGTCTATGCCATGACCGCCGCCGGGCTGGCCATCATCTACGGCTTTCCGTACCTGACCCGGGCCATTCCTTCGCCGCTGGTCACCATCGTCGTGCTGACCGGCGTGGCGGTGGCGCTGGGGCTGGACATCCGCACCGTCGGGGACATGGGCGCGCTGCCCGACAGCCTGCCGGTGTTCCTGCTGCCCGGCTTGCCGTTGACCCTGGAAACGCTCAAAATCATCCTTCCTTATGCGGCCACGCTGGCCGTGGTGGGCCTGCTGGAGTCGATGATGACCGCTTCGATCGTGGACGAGCTGACCGACACGCCAAGCAACAAGAACCGCGAATGCATGGGGCAGGGCGTGGCCAACATCGCGTCCGGCCTGATCGGCGGCATGGCCGGCTGCGCCATGATCGGCCAGTCGGTGATCAATGTGAAATCCGGCGGGCGCGGCCGCCTTTCCACGCTGTGCGCCGGCGTGTTCCTGCTGCTGATGGTGGTGTTCATGGGCGGCTGGGTGGCGCGCATTCCGATGGCCGCGCTGGTGGCGGTGATGATCATGGTCAGCATCGGCACCTTCAGCTGGGACTCGGTGCGCAAGCTGCGCACGCAT
The DNA here is from genome assembly GCA_028292345.1 of Polaromonas sp. Classification (GTDB taxonomy): domain Bacteria; phylum Pseudomonadota; class Gammaproteobacteria; order Burkholderiales; family Burkholderiaceae_C; genus Polaromonas. The sequence continues at coordinate 1,362 of JAQGMN010000092.1, forward strand.
CCGCCCACCTCGTCGGTCGTGATGGTCGCCACCGTCGTCGTGACGGTTTTCACCCATGACCTGGCCAGGGGCGTGCTGGTCGGCGTGCTGGTCTCAAGCCTGTTTTTTGCCCACAAGGTCGGGCGCTTCCTGCGCATCGACCGCAGCAGCGGCGACGGTGGCCGCGAGCGCGTCTACAGCGTTGCCGGCCAGGTGTTTTTCGCCTCGTCCGACGCCTTCATCGCGGCGTTTGATTTCGGGGAAGCCGTGCAGCGGGTGCGCATCGATGTGAGCCGCGCGCACTTCTGGGACCTCACCGCCGTCAGCGCGCTCGACAAGGTGGTGCTCAAATTCAAGCGCGAAGGCGCCGAGGTCGAGGTCGTCGGCCTGAACGACGCCAGCGCCATGCTGGTGGACCGCTTCGGCGCGCAGGGCAAGCCCGGCGCTGTTGAACAGCTCCCGCATTGACAACAAGCAAAGGAATCAGCATGAACAAGGTTTACGCCTGCATCGACGGGTTGGCCAACACCGCTTGCGTGATCGACTGGGCCGCCTGGTCGGCCTTGCGGCTGGACGTGCCGCTGGAGCTGCTGCATGTGCTGGAACGCAACGACCGCCCCCTGGTCACCGACTACAGCGGCGCCATCGGGCTGGGCGCGCAGGAAGCGCTGCTCGATGAATTGAGCGCGCTGGAAGCCCAGCGCGGCAAGCTGGCGTATGAGGCCGGCCGGCAAATGATGGACAAGGCCCGCGCGCGCGCCGCCGCCGCCGGCGTGGAACGGCCGGGCGTGCGGCTGCGCCTTGGCGAACTGCTCGACAGCGTGCTGGAGCTGGAGCCCGATGCGCGCCTGTTCGTGCTGGGCGAGCACTACCAGGCCAGTGGCGCGTCGAAGATCCACCTCGACCACCGTGTCGAGCGCGTGATCCGCTCGGTCAAGCGACCGGTGCTGGTGGCGACGGGCGCGCCGTTCGAGGTGCCCCAGAGTTTTGTCATCGCCTTCGACGGCAGCGCCACGTCGCGCAAGACGGTCGAGACCGTGGCGGCCAGCCCGATGCTCAGGGGCCTGCCGGCGACCGTGGCCATGGTCGGGGACGACACCACGCAGGCGCAACGGCAACTCGAGGACGCCTGCCAGTCCCTGGCGGCGGCGGGTTTCGAGGCATCGATGAAGCTGCTGCCCGGCGAGCCGGAACAGGTGCTGCCGGCCTTCGCCAAGGCGCAGGGCGC
>JAQGMN010000106.1 GCA_028292345.1 Polaromonas sp.
GAAGTCGAGACCGCGCTCGACGCCGAAGTCGATTCGCTCGAAGACGACGCCTGCTACCACCCCGAGGTCATGGACATCCGCGGCGTGGTGGCCGACATGCCGCCCGAGGAACAGGCCGCGTTCGCCAAGGAGGACCTGCCCGCGTTCGCCCAGGTCTGGGCGCTGGGCTTCATGTTCGCGGTCGAAAGCTGGTCCGACGAATGGGCCGCGCCGCGCGACAAGGACGCCGCCAAGTGGCTCGACGGCGCGCTGCAGGCCATCGTCGCCATGACCGAGGACGACACCGGCACGCCGGAAGTCTCGCCGCTGAGCGAGGAAGGCACGCCCAGCACCAGCATTGCCCGGCTCAATGCCTTCGGCGAGGCCATCTGGGCGGTGTACGACCTGCGCGAGCTGTGGAAGACCCTGGGGCCGAAGGTCGAGACGCTGCGCAAGGAAGCCACGCCGGGCCGCAACGATCCCTGCTCCTGCGGGAGCGGCAAGAAATACAAGAAGTGCTGCGGGGCGTGAAGCCCTGGCCCGAGGCACGCAGCTAGCGAACCGGCCGCGCCGGCGATGCAGGGCGCGCCAGAGAGCGACGGTTGTGCCCGGCCAGCCACCGCCTAGCGGGTCGCCCAGGATCGTCAGGGCAGGAAAAAAATGGCTTGCGCGGCTGTATTGCAAAGTCGCCTGGCCAGGCGCAAGTTTCAGTTCCTGGCTTTTTGGGTTAACCATGGGTTAGGACATTTGGCCCATTGCCCTTGGTCGATATGGATTGCAAGCTCATGGGGAAGTCTCTGACATGACCTTGAAAGTCGTTGCCAGAAGATTGGGCATCTCCTTCTTCAACCGGCCAGGAAAAAACATGCAACCCCATTCGCCAAGCCTCGCATCCGACGTTCATGCACTGTCCAACGAGCCCATCAACATCAATGAACCGACTTCGGTGAACTACTGGGTGACCACCTTGCGATGCAGCGAGCTGGAACTGCGCATGGCCGTGGCGGAGGTCGGCACGGGCGCCCGGGATGTCGGGACCGAACTGGGCCGGGCCGTATGACGGCGCGTTCGGAGCTGTCCTCCGGCGCGCTCAATCTGCGGGTGGAGGAGTCGTCGCCCGGGCTGTTCTGCTGGATCGTCACCCAGCTGTCGGCGCAGGAGCAGGCCGGCGAGGTGTGCATCGACGCGTCGGACCATCCCTATCCTTCGCGCGAGGCGGCCACGAGCGTGGGAACCGCCTGCCTGAAAGCCTACAAGGCGGTGGCCGAAGGCCTGCTGTCCATGCTTCCTTCCCGGCCCACGGCCCCGTTCTGAGCATCGGCCCGGTCGGCGGAGAACACGGCCTTTGCTGGAGGCCGCACCGTCGGCAGGCATGGGCAATAGGCCATGCCTTTCCTGAATCACGATCCAGCCACGGTTCGAGGCTGTTTCAGGCCGTTTGCGCAGACTCCGCGGGTGCAACCAGCTATTTATTTAATAGCACCACCCGACAGGTGCAGCGCCCGGAGCTGCCGGTCATGCCAGCGCAGCAGCAGCGTGACCGCGACCGTCGCGCCGATCAGCGCCCAGAGCATGTCCGATTGCGTGTCCCACGGGTCGCCCTGCGTGCCCAGGAACTCGTCGGCGCCCTGCCCGAGCGCCAGCGCGGCGGCCCATTCGACCAGTTCGTACACCGCGCTGACCGCCATGGCGACGCACACCGACAAGAATGACGCCATGCGGCGGCTGGTCAGGTAGCCGCGCTGCAGCAGCACCTCGCGCGCGGCCATCGCCGGCACCAGCCCCTGCATGAAATGGCCGAGCTTGTCGTACGGGTTGCGGCCCAGCTGCAGCACGTCCTGCAGCCAGAAGCCCGGCGGCACGCGCGCATAGGTGTAGGCGCCGCCCAGGATCAGCACCAGCGCATGCAGCGCGATCAGCCCGTAGAGCAGCGTGCTCAGCGGGTAGCGGCGCCAGGTGGCCAGCAGCACCGGCGCGGCAAGCAGCACCGGCGCGACTTCGAGCAGCCAGGTCCCTCGGTCATGCGGCGCCACGCCCGACCACAGCAAGGCGGCCAGCACCCCCGCGGCCCAGCCGGCCAGCAGGCGGCCGCGCGGGCGCAAGCCCGGCGCGTCAGTCCGGGCCATGGACCGGCTCGCAGCGGATCTCGGTCTTCACCGAATTGGCGATGAAGCAGGCGTCATGCGCCGCATGGTGCATCTGGTCGAGTTCGCCGCGCGTGGGCCGCACGCTGCCGGAGAATTCCACGTCGGGCCGCAGCGTGACGAGCGTCATGGCGATTTTGCCGTCGGCGTTGCGCTGCATCAGGCCGCTGGCCGCGTCGAAATAGCGTTCCACGCAAAACCCGCGCCTGGCCGCCACCGACAGGAACCAGAGCATGTGGCAGCTCGACAGCGACGCCACGAAGGCCTCCTCGGGGTCCAGCGCCGACGCATCGGACAGGGGCACCGGCACGACCTGCGGCGACGACGAGCCCGGCACCTGCAGGCCGCCGTCGAACAGCAGCAGGTGGCGGCGGCTGTAGCCGTTGCCCAGGAAATCGCCGCCATTGCGCAGCCATAAAACCTCTGCGGTGTAGCGTGACATGGCTCAGTTCCTCCAAGATAAAAAGTCCAGGGGCGCGGGCCGTGGCCTTGCGTTGCGCTTCGGGACTGAAACCGGCCGGCGCCACCACCCGGGCGCGCACCGGCTCACTTGTTGCGCGCCTGCAGATAGTTTTCCAGGTTGACCTCCGCCTGCCGCTTGACCATGGTCCGGAACGACGGGTTCCAGCCGAGCAGGATGCCCGGCAGGCCCAGCGCCTGGCGCGACCAGCCCCAGAAGTTGAAGCGGTCGCGCTGGCGGGTGATCAGCCCGGCCTCGTTGAATTCAAACACGCTGTCGATGACGTTGTGCACTTTGCGCCGGGCGGCGCTGAAGCGGTAGTCGGCCTCCCAGTGCGCCTTGCCCCGGCGGTCGTCGGCTTCGAGGCCGCTGTAGCGCAGCGTCCAGGCCTCGCGGTTCTTCGCCTGGGTGGCTTCGCACAGCATGCGCCACATGCCGCTGACCTGCTCATGGCCGCTGAGCGAGAACACCTCGTCCTCGAACTGCACATCGGGCGCATAGCAGGCGGCCATGGCGTCGGCGTCCAGGCGCGCAAAGGCCGTGTAGAAATGGTCGAGCCGGGTCTGGTTGGGATGCATGGGAATTCCTTGGGCGGGCGCACGGAGATTATTTTTTTTTGAGCGCCCTGGCGAACTCTAACCCAGTCCCTGGGCGCACTGCGAGCCGCACTTTACCGGCGGCCATTCCTGCCTGTTGCCTGCCTGTTGCCTGCCTATTGCCTGCGCATTGACCTGACGCAATGATTCCCGCTTGCAGCAAGGCAAGCTGTCGCCATGATCCAATCCACTCCTGCCGTCCCGGGTTTTTTGTCGTCGGCCACGCGCTTTCTGTTTTTCACCGGCAAGGGCGGCGTCGGCAAGACCTCGCTGTCCACCGCCGCGGCCATCGCGCTGGCCGATGCGGGCCGGCGCGTGCTGCTGGTCAGCACCGATGCCGCCTCCAACCTGGACGAAATGCTCGGCATGCCGCTGCGCAACCAGCCCCAGCCCGTTCCCGGCGTGCCGGGCCTGGAGATGCTCAACATCGACCCGATTGCTGCTGCCGAAGCCTACCGGCTGCGCGTGCTGGCGCAGCTCGAAGCGCACGCCAGCGACGACGAGCGCCAAACGGTGCGCGAGCAGCTCTCGGGCGCCTGCACCACCGAGATCGCCGCGTTCGACGAATTCGCCGCGCTGCTGGCCGGCGAAGGCGAAGGCACCGGCGGCTACGACCACATCGTCTTCGACACCGCGCCGACCGGCCACACGCTGCGCCTGCTCAGCCTGCCCAAGGCCTGGAGCGGCTTTCTGGCCGGCAACGACCGGGGGGCGTCCTGCCTGGGCCCGCACTCGGGGCTGAAGATGCAGGAAGCGCGCTTCAATGCCGCGCTGGCCGCGCTGGGCGACGCCAGCCTGACAACGGTGGTGCTGGTGACGCGGCCCGACCCGCGCCCGATGCAGGAGGCGGCGCGCACCGCCGGGGAACTGCGCACGCTGGGCCTGTCGAACCAGCGGCTGGTCGTCAACGGCGTGTTCCATGCCAGCGGGCCGGACGATGCGACCGCCCGCGCCATCGAGGCGCTGGGCCGCGAGGCGATTGCATTGATGCCCGATGCGCTGGCCAGATTGCCGCGCGACGAGGTGCCGCTGCGCCCCTTCGACACCGTCGGCCTGGGCGCCCTGCGCGCGCTGCTGGGCAGCGGCCCCGCGCCGGCCGCCGTGCAGCAAGCCGGCATTGCCGGGGCCGGCCTGCCCGCCGAGCCCCTTGGCCGCCTGGCCGATGAACTGGCGGCGCTGGGCCACGGGCTGGTCATGGTCATGGGCAAGGGCGGCGTCGGCAAGACGACGATTGCCAGCGCGCTGGCCGTCGGCCTGGTGCGGCGCGGCCACGGCGTGCACCTGACCACCACCGACCCGGCCGCCCATGTAGCGCAGACACTTAGCGGCAGCCTGCCCGGCCTGAAGGTCGGCCGCATCGACCCCAGGGCAGAGACCGAAGCCTACATCGCCAGAATGATGACCACGCGCGGCAAGGACCTGGACGAGGCCGGCCGGGCGCTGCTGCTGGAGGATCTGCAGTCGCCCTGCACCGAGGAAGTCGCCGTGTTCCATGCCTTCAGCCGCGTGGTGAACGAGGCGCGCAGCGCCTTCGTGGTGCTGGACACCGCGCCCACTGGCCACAGCCTGCTGCTGATGGACGCCACCGGTGCCTACCACCGGCAGATGCTGCAGCAATACGATGGCCGCGCCAGCACGGCCCACCTCATCACCCCGCTGATGCGCCTGCAGGACGCTTCGATGACGCACGTGATTCTGGTCACGCTGCCCGAAGCCACGCCCGTGAGCCAGGCCGCCGCGCTGCAGGAGGATTTGCGCCGCGCGAAGATCGAGCCATGGGCCTGGGTCATCAACAAGAGCATCGCCGCCACCGGCACGACCGACCCGCTGCTCCAGGCCCGGCTGGCCGGCGAACACCGCCAGACCGCGCGCATCGCCAACGGCCTGGCGCGCCGCACCTTCGTGCTGCCGTGGCTGCCCGAGCCGCCGGTGGGGGTGGCGGCGCTGGGGGCGCTGGGGGCGCTGGGGGCGCTGGGGGATTCTGCGCCGCTTTCAACGCTATAAAAGACATAGCTGCTTACACTTGCAGCGTCTGGCCTGGGGCCTGATTTGATCTAAAATCACCGGCTTTCTGCGCGCGTTCGGCGGCGGTCCAGGTGTTCATTCTTGCCGCGCCGCCTGCGGCCAGTTCCCGCACCGGCCTGAACCGCCGCCAGGGCCGGGAACGGGATGCCGGGACAGGCGCAGCGCCAGGGGAATAGACGAGTCGGGAAGAAAAGTCAGCGATGGAGTTACGTGAAAAGCAGGGCTGGCCCAGGGCCTTGATCGGGCTGGCCGCGCGCCTGCCCTGGTGGCTGGGGCTGGGGCTGGCGGTGATCAGTTATGTGGGCCTGCACCACCTGGCGCAAAAGCCGGCAGGCGCCGGCCAGCCGGGGCAGATGGAAGGTCTTGTCGTCTCGGCGGTGGCGCACGGGCTGGCGCTGGCGGGGCAGTACCTGCTGCCGCTGTTTTTCGGCACCGGCGCCCTGCTGTCGGCCTTCCGGCGGGGCAAGGCCGCGCGGCTGCATGCCGCTGCCGCCAGCCGCGCTGACGCGCTCGACGCCATGAGCTGGCAGGAGTTTGAAATCCTGGTGGGCGAGTACTTCCGGCGCCAGGGCTACGGCGTGCTGGACAACGGCGGCGGCGGCGCCGATGGCGGCGTGGACGTGGTGCTGCACAGCGACGAGGGCAGCCACCTGGTGCAATGCAAGCACTGGCGCGCCCTGCGGGTCGGCGTGCAGCCGGTGCGCGAACTGTACGGCGTCATGGCGGCGCACGGCGCGGCCGGCGGCTTTGTCGTTACGTCTGGCGAATTCACCGAAGACGCCGTGCGCTTTGCCGACGGCCTTTCCTTGAGGCTGATCAATGGAAGCGCCCTGCTGCGCGGCATCCGGGCGCAGGCCGGCAGCTGCCCGGCGGCCACCCGGCCGGCCGGCCTGTCCACGCCCGACTGCCCGGTGTGCGGCGCGCCCATGGTGCTGCGACAGGCGCGCAGCGGCGCCAATGCCGGCAAGCAGTTCTGGGGCTGCAGCCGCTATGCGCAGGACCGCTGCCGGGGCACGCGCGAGCTGGACTGATGCGGACTGGAAACAACATGCGCTATTGAAACAGTAGCTGCCTGCGCAGAGGGAACAAGCGCAAAGGGGCTGTTTCGTTAAAAAAACACCGGCTCCGCAGCGGCGCGCGGCCAGACACGGAATAATGCACAGCTTGCGCACGCCGGCGCCGCCGGCCATCCCAACCCCATCCACCCCAAGGAAAACCATGCCCACCTACCATGTCGAAATGATCGAAGGCCGCACGCCGGAGCAAAAGAAAAAGCTGGTCGAGGCCATCACCCGCGTCAGCGTCGAAATCCTGGGCGGGCAGCCGGGCTCGGTCGATATCCTGATCACCGACATACCGGCCGGCAACTGGGCCACCGGCGGCAAGCTCTGGTCGGAACCGAGAAACTGACGCCCGGCCGGAACCGCGCTTGAACGCCCTGCCGTCGACATCGTCGATCGCCGCGCTGCAGGCGCGCTTCGGCGCGCGCTACCGCTGGCTGGTGCTGATCGCGGTGATGGTCGGCACGATGGCGTCGATCATGTCGTCGACCATCGTCAACGTGGCGATTCCCGACATGAGCCAGCACTTCGCGCTCGGCCAGGGCCGGGCGCAGTGGGTCAGCTCGGGCTTCATGGTCGCCATGACGGTGTCGATGCTGGCCACGCCGTGGCTGCTGGCGCGCTACGGCTACCGCCGCACCTATGCCGGCAGCATGCTGCTGCTGATGGCCGGCGGCATCGGCGGCGGCCTGGCCGGCGACTTCGGCCTGGTGCTGGCCGCGCGCGTCGCCGAAGGGGTGGCGGCCGGCGTGGTGCAGCCGATCGCGGCCATCATCATCATGCGCGCCTTCGGCACGCATGAGCAGGGCCGGGCCAGCGGGCTGTTCGGCATGGGCGTGGTGCTGGCGCCGGCCATCGGCCCGAGCGTGGGCGGGCTGCTGGTGGACTGGTTCGGCTGGCGCTCGATTTTCTTCATGGTCGTGCCGCTGTGCCTGCTGTCGCTGTGGATGGCCTACCGCTATGTGCCCGACAGCGCGCCCGGCGGCGCGGCGGCCGACCGCACCGGCCAGATGATCGACTGGCGCGGCATGCTGCTGGCGGGCGCCGGCACGCTGTGCCTGCTCAACGGCATGGTCGCGCTGCAGGGCCAGGGCAGCCACCCGGCGCAGGCGGCCGCCCTGCTGGGCGCCGCGCTGGCGTTGCTGGCCGGCTTCATCGGCTGGCAGCGGCGCATGCGGGCGACCGGCCGGGAGCCACTGATGAATCTGGGGCTGTTCGGCAACCGGCCCTTCGCGATGGGCAGCGTGGTGGCCTTCATCTACGGCACGGCGCTGTTCGGCTCGACCTACCTGCTGCCGGTCTACATGCAGCTGGGCCTGAATCTGTCGGCCTCGCATGCCGGCACGGTGCTGCTGCCCGCCGGCATCGTGCTGGCCGCGACGATTGCGATTGTCGGCCGCCTGGCCGACCGGCAGCCGACCTGGCTGCTGGTCACCGTCGGGCTGGGGCTGCTGGCCGCGTCGTTCGCGCTGATGGTGACGCTCACGCTGACCTCGGCGCTGTGGCTGCTGGCGCTGTGGGCCACGCTGGGGCGCATCGGGCTGGGCTTCATCCTGCCGTCGCTGAACCTGGGCTCGCTGCGGCCGCTGCCGAAAGAACTGGTGTCGCAGGGCGC